>JBAVUV010000027.1:0-4896 GCA_049696955.1 Candidatus Sulfotelmatobacter sp.
CAGCAAGCCCGTTTAGATTGATAAACCCCTCTGGAAGGAAGAAGTTGCAGCCAGGGTAGTGGAATCCCGCCCACTTCGGTAAGGTCTCCGAGGTACCCGGAAGGTCTCAATACTGACACGGAGTGTCATTCTGGGCGGGAATGCGACACCTTCATAGGTTCCGCCGGGCGAGGACCTATACTGAGCAGCGAGTTCTGGCGCAAAGGGCAGACGAGCGAACGGAATCAAGCGCTCTCGATCGTAGCCTCATCGACCAGCATGATAGGAATGTCGTCCTTTACCGGGTAGACGCGGTGGCATCGCGTGCACTTCAGGGTCTCCGGATTTGGACGGTATTCGAGAGCTTGCTTGCACGCCGGACAAACCAGAATTTCCAGTAAATCTTTGGCAATCATGCCGAGCATTTTACGCCTTCGCCGGTGGCTGCGACCGTTAGTCTGAAAATCTGTTGACCTCGGCAGCGCTCGACGCCCGTGCCGGTGTAAGATTTTTCTAGACGAAGCTCAAAGTTTGAAGACGGAGCCCAATGCCCGCTCGAATCCTCGATGGCGCCCGAATCGCAAACGATATCCGCAGTGAAGTGGCTGCGGACGTCAGGGAAATGGTGTCGACTGGAGTTCGACCGGGTTTGGCTGTCGTTCTGGTCGGCCACAATCCGGCTTCGGAAATCTACGTGCGTGGCAAAGTGAAGGCTTGTGGGGAAGTCGGGATATACAGCGAGCAGCACACCCCGTCCGAGACTGCGAGTACCGGTCAACTGCTGGAGCTAATTCAAGATCTCAACCGGCGCAACGAAATTGATGGGATTCTGGTGCAACTGCCGCTGCCTGCGCAGGTGGACTCCAAATTAGTTCTGATGGCGGTTGATCCCGCCAAGGATGTGGACGGATTCCACCCCGTGAACGTAGGATTTCTGTCCACGCAGCGACCGGGGCTGGTTCCGTGTACGCCGGCAGGAGTGATCGAGATTCTGAAGCGTAGCCAGATTCCCATTGCGGGACAAGAAGCCTTGGTTGTGGGGCGCAGCGATATCGTCGGCAAACCCGCGGCCATGCTTTTACTCAATTCCAATGCGACTGTCACCGTCTGCCATTCGAAAACGCGGGATCTGCCGGGAGTCTGCCGACGCGGGGATATTCTCGTAGCCGCAATCGGCCGGGCGGGAATTATTACTCGCGACTTCGTGAAACCTGGCGCCACAGTCATCGACGTTGGCATGAATAAGGTGACGGACCCAGCGGAATTTCAACGCCTCTTCGGCAGTTCGACTAGCAGTGCGAACCGCGAGCAGAACTTCCGGGCCAAAGGCTCGACGCTGGTTGGCGATGTGCATCCCGAGGTATCAGAAATCGCAGGAGCGCTCACGCCCGTTCCGGGCGGGGTCGGTCCGCTGACTATCGCGATGCTCATGTACAACACGGTAAAGGCCGCGAAGATGCGTCGCGGCAGCCGCACACCGGAGCTGTCACGCGCCTGAAAAGCAATTCCACCGTCGAGAACGCTAAGTGTGGCGAGAAAAAGCTTCTAGAGTTTCGTCTCTCAGCTTGTTCTCCGGCTCCGGCGGTTAATCCATTCTGGGCTTTGCTGGTGCCTTCATGTTGAAGGTTGGCCTTACCGGCGGCATCGCATCCGGCAAATCGGTCGTCGGAGAGATGTTTGTTGCGCTGGGAGCATGTCTTGTGCAGGCCGATCGGATTGCCCACGAACTGATGCGCCCCGGCCAGCCGGTCTACAACCAGGTGGTTCGTCACTTCGGTGGTGGAATTCTTAATCCCGACCTCAGCGTAAATCGTGCCAAGCTGGCGGACGCTGCCTTCGGTCCCAGGGCCGGGTCCGCGGATCAGACACCATCTCGAGGTTCCTCCCGCGTGGACGAATTGAATCGCATCGTCCATCCCGCGGTGATTCGCAGCCAGGAGGAGTGGATGGAAGAGATGGGACGACAAGACCCGCATGCCGTAGCAATTGTTGAAGCAGCGCTCATTCTTGAAGCGGGCGCCGCGAAACGATTTGGCCCGCTGGTCGTGGTCACCTGTAGCGACGAGCAACGCGTCCTTCGCTTCGTGGCGCGCCATAAGTTGGCAATCGACATTGCCCGGAAAGAAGTCGAGCGCCGGATGGCCGCGCAACTGCCGGAAGCCGAAAAAATCAAGGCCGCCGATTTTGTGATCGATAACTCCGGCTCCCTCGACCAGACTCGCGCGCGAGTTTTGCAGGTATGGCAAGAGCTGCGCACCGAGGCGAATTCCCGGCCTTGAATGTATTTGCGCGTATCTTGGCCTCGCTCATAACGCTTGCCGTACAGGATTCACAGTATACGGGCACCAATCATAGTCTACGTATGATGAGAGACTGTGTCTGACTTCCCTTCCCTGGCAGACATGTGCGGGAAAACAACTATGCGGGTGCTGGTAGTCGATGACCATGAAGTCGTCCGTCGAGGCGTCCGCTCCCTCATCCAGAACCATTCCAATTACGACGTGTGCGGCGAGGCGGTTGACGGGCAGGACGCGGTAGAGAAAGCCCAACAGCTAAATCCGGATGTCATCGTCATGGATGTCAGCATGCCGCGTCTAAATGGCTTGGAAGCCACTCACTTGATTCGGGCCACACTACCTGATTCCGAAATATTGATTCTCAGTCAGCACGATTCTCCCGAGATGGTTCGCCAGGCCTTCAAGGCGGGTGCTCGCGGTTACGTTGTGAAATCGTCCATCGCCCGCGACTTGCTTGCCGCTCTGGAATGCGTAGGCCGCCGACAACCGTTTTTTGAGCGGGCAATCTCTGAACAGGACCGAAGCACTCCTGTCGATTCCAAGGAGATCTTGCAGCGAAGCGCGGCTTTGGAACAGGCCTTGCGCGAGAGCGAGCAGCTCTACCGGTCCACATTCGAACTGGCTGCATTGGGGGTTGCGCAGGTCAGCCCCGGCGGACGTTTCTTGCGCGTGAACGACAAGCTCGCCGAGATTACCGGTTACAGCAAAGACGAATTGCTAAAGATGACTTTTCAGGACATCACTCATCCGGAGGACGTTGGACAAGACGTTTCACAAGGTGAGCAGGTGAAGAGTGGCGCTTTGGACACCTTTTCGATGGAGAAACGCTACGTTCGCAAAGACGGATCCATCATCTGGGTAAATTTGACTGTTTCCGGCGCACGAGACGAAGGCGGACAGTTCAAACATTTTATTTCGGTCGCGGAAGACATAAGCGCACGCCGGGAGGGGGAAGAGGCGCGATACAGGCTCGCCGCGATTGTGGAATCTTCCGAGGACGCGATCGTCTCCAAGGATCTGAATGGAATCATCGCGAGCTGGAATGCCGGGGCGCAACGAATCTTTGGATTTTCCCCTGAAGAAGCGGTCGGAAAGCCGATTACGATCATCATCCCGCCGGAATTGCGGGATGAAGAAAAGCAAATTATCAAGCGACTGCGAAATGGCGAGCGGATCGAGCACTTCGAAACCGTGCGCGTGACCAAGTCCGGTGAGAGACTCAACATTTCTCTCACCGTGTCTCCGGTTCGAGATTCACGCGGCAGGATTATCGGAGCTTCAAAAATTGCTCGTGACGTCACCGAGCGAAAACGCATCGAACGGGCGCTGCGGCAGCGCGAATCTCAGCTGCGAGCCGCATTTAGCCAGACCTATTCTTTCCTCATCCTGCTGACACCGGATGGAACCATCATCGAAGCGAATCGCGCCGCCATCGAGGCTGCGGGTCACAAGCGCGAAGAATTAATTGGCCATAAGTTCTGGGATTTCTGGTGGTCCGCATTGCCCAACGAGGTGGCTATTCTGAAAAACAGCGTGGCAAAAGCCGCGCGAGGCGAAGTGGTTCGAGAGGAGTGCTCTTTCTGCCTGCCGGATGGAACTCGGCGGTTCGCTCACCGTACTCTGAGTCCCGTGGTCGACGACGCGGGAAAGCTCGTCATGATTGTGGCCACGGGAATGGACATAACCGAGCAACAGGAACTGCGCGAAAAACTGGAGGCTCGGGTTAAACAGCGTACTCAGGAACTCGAGGGGAAAAACCAGGCTCTCTTACAGCAAGCCGAAACCGTGCGCGACCTTTCCGGCCGATTGCTCCGCGCACAAGACGAAGAACGCCGCCGCATCGCCCGCGATCTGCATGACAGCTCCGGGCAGATACTCGCTGCGGTGCAGATGAATCTTGCGCCTTTGCACGAGCAGGCTCGCAATTTCAACGGCGATTTCGCGAGTGGCATTGGGCAGAGTCTCGAACTGGTCGAGCAACTATCCAAGGAGCTGCGTACGGTTTCTTATTTGCTGCATCCACCGTTGCTCGATGAAGCCGGGCTTCCATCCGCGCTGCGTTGGTACGTGGAAGGCTTTGCAGAACGCAGCAAGATCGATGTTCAACTTGAAATAGCTCCCGACCTCGGCCGACTGCCTGGCGACATGGAGATGACCGTATTCCGCATTGTGCAGGAGTGCCTCACCAACATTCATCGCCACTCGAGCGGCAAGAAGGCGAATATCCGAATGCTTCGTTCTGAAGAAGAGATTTACCTCGAAATTCAGGATAACGGCCGCGGGATGCCCGTTTCAAACATGCCCGTTTCAAAAAATGGCCGATCGTCCGGGAGACCGCCGAGAGCGGGAGTGGGAATTCGGGGTATGCGTGAGAGGGTAAACCAGCTGGGTGGCCGCTTCGAAATCAAATCAGGCGAAACTGGCACGCTGGTGACGGCCAGATTCCCATTGTCCTTACCTGTATCTCCACTCTCGTGAGCGTTCCGGCGCTAAACGCGGTGTTGTCTCCGCACGCCTTCCTTTGCCGCGTGTCCTGCGCCGGAACATATTAGAATCGATGCGGGACTCTTTCTAGCGAACTTGTGTTCCGGGTTCGATTCGCGTTCCGCAAGGCAGACTT
>JBAVUV010000028.1:0-2313 GCA_049696955.1 Candidatus Sulfotelmatobacter sp.
GTTTACCTGTGAGCCTCTGGTTCCGGACGATATGACCGCCCTAGTCCTCGTGCGCGACCCGTAATCGAGTGTGGGTGGGGTCGCTGGAAATCTACGCGGAGCTAGCCTTGGGCCTGCCCAGTAGTAGTAAAATACACAAAAAGGCCGGGGCCCACTTTCGCCCGCAAGGTCCAGGCAGCGTGGCGGCCCAACGAAAATCCTATGAAGAAAACGGTTCTGATACTCCTTTGCCTGTCGTTTGTACCGGCCTTGGCTGCTGGTCAGGTTGTAGAAGAAATTGTGGCGCGGGTGAATGGCCAGATCATTACCCGGTCTGAATTCAACCGCAGTAAAGACCAGTTGCGGGATGACGTTAAGCAGCAGGATCCGAATAACGCCGACAAGCTGTTCAGCGAGCGTGAAAAGGATGTGCTGCGCGACTTGATCGACCAGCAACTCTTGCTGGATAAGGGCAAAGACCTGGGGATTACCGGAGACACGGACCTGATCAAGCGCCTGGACCAGATGCGCAAGGACATGAAACTGGAGACCATGGAGGACCTGGAGAAAGCGGCGACCTCCCAGGGAATTTCCTACGAAGACTTCAAGCAAAACATGCGCAACCAGATCATCACGCAGAAGGTGATTGGTGAAGAGGTCGGCTCCCACCTCAACATTACTACTGAAGAACAACAGAAATTTTACGATGAGCACAAGAGTGAATTGGAGCAGCCGGAGTCGATCCGGCTAAGCGAGATTCTGATTGCTCCGCAGAAGCCGGCGGCTAACACCGCAGCTGGTGGTCAGGACGCAGATGCTGCCAAACAGGCTGACGATGCCGCCGCTTTGGCTGCCGCGGAGGCCAAGGCCAACGATTTGCTGAAGCAGATTCGAGCCGGAGCAAGCTTTGACGAGATCGCCAAGAAGAATTCCGCAGGGCCTTCGGCAGCGCAGGGCGGCGACTTGGGCGTGTTCAAGCGCGGAACTCTGGCCAAAGAACTTGAAGACAAAACCTTCGCCATGAAATCGGGGCAAATCACCGACGTGATCCGGACGAAGCAAGGTTACGTGATCCTGAAAGTTACGGACCACCAGATGGCAGGGATTCCGCACATGAAGGAAGTGACGGCGAAGATTCAGGACGCCCTGTACTACGAGAAGCTGCAGCCCGCGCTACGCGCCTACCTGACGAAGTTGCGCGAAGACGCCTATATCAAAGTCGCGGACGGTTATGTCGATACCGGCCACAGCGCCAATGAAACGCAGCCGGTTGAAACCAACGCTGCGAAAGAGGCGGACGCCAAGAATCTGAAGAAGAAAAAGAAACTCCCGGGAAAATTGTAGGAGAAGATTCGAGCATAATTCTTCCCCAGGTCAGCGCCCTCTCGCTTTCTGATTTACACTCTTGGAGAGAATGAAAGATTTCTATATCAGCGAGTGTATCCGGCACGAAAACAAGGTAGTCACTTCTAACTTTGTCGTCGTTTCGAAACAAATTAAGCCTAAGAAAACAGGTGAGCCGTACCTCGCCTTAACACTTGGCGACCGCAGTGGACAGCTGGATGCCAAGATGTGGGACAACGTGGAAGAAGTGCTCACGGTTTTCGAGCAGGACGACTTCCTCAAGATTAAAGGTTTAGTCAACAAGTATAAAAATCGGTTCCAGCTCACGATCCACAAACTGCGCAAGCTGGGCGATTCTGAGATTGAATTCGCCGATTATCTTCCCAAGACCACGAAAGATATCGACGAACTCTGGCGGACTCTGGGCGAGTTCGTGAGTTCGTTCCAGAATCATTATCTGCAAGACCTTGTTAGAGCTTTCATGGCTGATCCGGAAATTTCGGCGGCCTATCGCAACGCACCCGCCGCCAAGACTCTGCATCACGCGTATATTGGCGGGCTGCTCGACCATGTGGTCTCTCTTTTTCGCTCTTGCGACCTGATCTGTCAAAACTATCCTCAGGTCAACCGTGATTTATTGCTGACGGGAGTTTTTCTGCATGACATCGGCAAGATTCACGAACTAGCTTACAACCGGTCGTTTTCCTATACCACTCGCGGCCAGTTGCTCGGGCACATGGTGATTGAGCTGGAAATGCTGCAGGCAAAGCTTGCACTGGTTCCGGGGTTCCCGAACGAGCTTAAGACATTGCTGGAGCATCTGATCATCAGCCACCATGGCGAATACGAATTCGGATCGCCCAAGTTGCCGATGTTTCCGGAGGCGCTCCTGCTGCACTATATGGATGATCTGGATTCCAAGATGGAGGCGATGCGTGCGCACTTCGAACGGGAGACCGATCTCGAAAGCCCATGGACCAGCTATAACGC
>JBAVUV010000029.1:0-1817 GCA_049696955.1 Candidatus Sulfotelmatobacter sp.
ATTTTGCCCGGCGCGTTTGCAGAAGATGCTTGGCCTACTCGAAACACCGAGGCATAGCGCAAATCCGAGTCGCTTCGCCGTCGATCAAGAGCTTCCAAGCCCCAATATTGCAAAGGCCAGTCTTTCCGTAGGGATTGGTCGCCTTCGTGAATTTCGTCGATCAATTCAGTCACCGGGCGCCAGCCGAGTTCGCGGGCGACTTTCGTACGCACGTCGAGATCGACTCCGGAGACGAAGAGGTAACCGCCTGGCTTCACCAGACGCGCCAGTTGGCGTAAGCAGCTTTCTGCTTCTCCCGGTTGCATGTGGCAAAGGAACCGATTCGCGACCACAACATCCTGCAGGCCGAACTCGTCAATCAACTTCGAATCGCCGGCATCACCAACGCTCCAAGCGATGTCTTCGCGGAACTGCTGCCTGACCCGCGCTCGCCCAACTTCGCATTCGAACATGGCGGCCATCTCGTCTGCGGACATGCGCTCAAAAACCGATGTGTTCTGATCGCCGGAAGTTTTCGCTGCCAACTCTCCCAGCGGCGAGAGAGTATCCAAGCCTGAATCTCGTCCTCCAGCCCGATTCCCAAGATAGTAGACGCCGCCTTCGGCAAATTCCACGACATCGGCATCAATATCAACGGCTCTTATGCGAACTCCCAGCTTCGGCCGTGCGGAACGGATGGAATACGAGAATGAATAAACCTCGGCTCCTTTGCTGCAACCGAGAATCGTTAGATCAACGGTTGAGCTTCCGATACGATCCAGCAGCCGGATCAACAATTCAATTTCCGGGCGATTGCGAAAAAAGAACGTGCCGGTGTATTGCCGTCGCGCCGACCGCAACTGAATCAACCTGTGCACATGAGCGCCATACAGCGAACCAAGACGCGAGGAAGTCAAGGAAGCTGGCAGATGATTCCAAAGCCAGATGTTGCCGCGAAGATACGGCCGGCCCAAATATTTTCTAAGACGCCTCGATCGAGACACCGTGTCCACAGCGGCGTGCAGCCAGCCTGCTCTCCTGGAAGCCACTCCCATCTCGTCCCCAGCGCTTGACAATTTTCTTCTACCTCCTCTTCGACGTCTTACTATTCTAAATCTCGCATCCGGCACAACTTCGAATCATTATTGACTCAAATCTATTACGTGATTCGCCAGTGCGCGGTCATCCTATTTGAACGTAGCCATTTGCATGACCCAGGGACCAGGGGAGCTCAGTGTAGCCGGAGCACTGTAGCTGCCGGCCGTCGTCACCGCTTTATCCTCTGCCAGGTCCCCGTCCGGACTGGTGATGATCCGTCGCGTGAATCCCGTCCCTGCCCCCGCCGTGCTGGTGGCCACCATATTCGCCCCAAAGATCAACTCATTCGCCGCGGTCGTTGTCGCCGCTCCGCTACTCGCACTCGTTCCACTTCCGCTCGCTCCCGCCGTCACATCCAACGTCGTTACTCCCCGGTACTCCAGTATGCGAACATCGGGATACGCCGCTGCCTGGTTGAACGTCACCGTCACCGTATTGCTGCCGCCTGCGATGTTGCTCAAATAATAGATCGATTGCCGCAACGCCGTTCCCGTCGTCGGCCCAATCGCCAAACTGTAGCTGTTCCCTCCACTATCCTGCACCGACAGCACTGTCGAGGTTGTGTCGTTCCACCCTACTACCACCACGTTCAGGTCTCCCGCAGTCTGTGCCGCCGGATACGCTACGGAAACCGTCGCCGTCGCCGACTGCGGGGTGGCTGCCGCCACCTGCGCGAAGCCGATCGCGACCGCCGGGTTGTAGGTGAATCCTTTACTCAAGCTTCCGCTCTGTCCACTTAC
>JBAVUV010000030.1:0-1649 GCA_049696955.1 Candidatus Sulfotelmatobacter sp.
GTCGAATATCTTCCAGCGCCTTCAAGTCGACATCGCCTACCAGGATTTCTTCGCGATCATGCGAGGCCTCGACAACAACGCGCCCAAAAGGATCACAAAAAAATGACCCGCCCCAGAATTCCAGTCCATGCCCTGGCGTAGATTTTCCCCGCACGTTTCCCGTCTCAAATCCCACTCGATTCACCACCGCAACATAAACGCCATTGGCGATGGCATGCGCGCGTTGAATGGTGCGCCAGGCGTCGTGCTGCACCTCGCCGAACTCCGCCTTCTCCGAAGGATGCCAGCCGATAGCCGTCGGATAAAACAGCACAGACGCCCCCTGCAGCGCCGTGAGCCGCGCGCCTTCGGGAAACCATTGATCCCAGCAGACCAGCGTGCCCAGGCGCCCGGCGCTGGTATCGAGCGCGCGAAATCCCAGATCGCCCGGCGTGAAGTAAAACTTTTCGTAGTAGAGCGGATCATCCGGAATATGCATCTTGCGGTAAAGCCCGGCAAGCGACCCGTTGGAATCAAAAATGGCTGCCGTGTTGTGATAAATCCCAGGCGCGCGCTTCTCGAACAACGACGCGATCAGCACCACACCGTGCTGTTTGGCTGCCGCGGAGAGCCTGTCGCTGGTCGGCCCCGGAATCGGCTCCGCCAAATCGAACAAAGAATGATCTTCCCGCTGGCAGAAATATTGTGTTTGAAAAAGTTCAGGCAGGCAAACTACTCGCGCGCCGCGTCCCGCAGCATCGGCCACGCGCTCCAGCGCTTTGGCCAGATTTTGTTCCGGCTCCGGCCCGCACGACATCTGCACCAGCGCTACGCGAAATTTATCAGGAGGCAAGCCGTTCATTCCTCTGTCGATCAATATAGCATTCGAAAAGAGTTCCGCACTTTGAAAGACCATGGGTCTTAAATGCAAAATATGTGACCACCACCTGCCACTGAGACCCGTGGCGTCCTTTAACATTGATCCTGTAAAGTAGGGGATCGCGGCGGGAATTTTGCTTGGGAGGCAATCATCTTGAAAAACGGCAATCATCACAACAAAGTCGGACACTCGGCGCAGAAGTCGCACGCCAATTCGGAGCACGAAGGCGAGGGAAAAGATCGTCATCTGCACAATCCCATCGAAGACCGCCTGATTCCGCTGGAGCCGCTCGACCTTGGCCAGGTGAAGTCGATCGACGATCTGGTGCGCGCGATGTCTAAGACCGCATTCACCGGACGCCAACTGGGCGAGGCCGCCGATGTGCTCGAAGCCATGGCTCGCGATGAAGAATGTTTTGTGGTGATGACTCTCTCCGGCGCAATGACGGTCGCCAAGCAAGGCCTGATCGTTACCGAGTTGATCGATCGCGGCATCGTCAATGCCGTGGTTTCCACCGGCGCGCTCATGGCTCACGGTCTCGTTGAAGCCACAGGCCGTGCGCACTTTCGCCACAATCCCGAAGTTTCCGACGAAGAACTCTACGAGCAGGGCTACAACCGCGTCTACGACACGCTCGAGCCCGAGCAGAATCTCGATGACGTCGAAGAAGTGATGTCAGCCGTGCTCGAAGGTTGGGATCACAACGAAGTGATGTGCTCCTATAAACTGAATCACGCCATCGGCGCCTATCTGACGAAAGATCCGGATAGCAAAGACCAGCGCGGGATTT
>JBAVUV010000031.1:0-2271 GCA_049696955.1 Candidatus Sulfotelmatobacter sp.
ACACTCGGCAATCAGCCTTGCTCTATTTCTGGATCATCTTCAATCTCTTCGCGGTCGGCATGCTGGTGTTGGATCTCCGCATCCTGCACCGGCGCGGCCGCGTGCGTTCTCGCGATGCGCTGGCTCGAAGCGCCCTATGGTTCGCCTTGGCTGCGGCTTTTGCCGTGCTGGTTTTTTTCTGGCAAGGCCGGCAGGTTGCTATCGAGTTTGTAACCGGCTACATACTGGAACTTTCGCTCAGCGTCGATAATCTTTTCATCTTCCTGGTAATCTTCCGCTATTTTGCCGTCCCCGAGGAGTACCAGCACCGCGTGCTTTTTTGGGGGATTCTCGGCGCTCTGCTGATGCGCGCCTCCTTCATCCTCGCAGGCATTGGTCTCATCCAGCGCTTCCATTGGATTTTTTACGGTCTCGGCGCACTGCTTGTTTACAGCGGAATAAAACTTGGATTCACCGGCGAACACAAAGTCGATCCGGCAAAAAACCCGCTCGTGAAGGCGATGCGCCGCCTCATACCGGTGACGGATAGCTATCAGGGAGGCCACTTCTTCGTGCGAGGCTGGCAGGGAAGGACAGGACTCTATGCCACGCCGTTGCTGCTGGTGCTTGTGGTCATCGAAACCACGGACCTGCTTTTCGCAATAGATTCCGTTCCGGCGGTACTGGCCATCACGCTCAACGCCTTCATTGTCTATACCTCGAATGTCTTTGCCATACTCGGCCTGCGATCGCTCTTCTTCGCAGTCTCTGGGCTGATGAAAGTTTTTCGCTTTCTTCACACCGGATTGGCCGTGATTCTGGTCCTGATGGGACTGAAGATGATCGCAGCGGACTACTTCAAGGTGCCGACCCTCGCAATGTTAAGTGTAGTGGCCGCAGTACTTGCAATTTCCATGGTCGCGTCGCTGCTATTTCCCGCGCAAAACAAAAATGCACACTCCGATGTTTAATTGCGTCGAAAGCTCTCAACAGAGGCCAATCTCTTTGTAGTTCTATACAAATTTCAGACTCTCGCCCTTGAATACCGAATGCTTCAGAAATTTCTTGTCATCGTGCGTCGGATAATCCGTGCGGTAATGCGCGCCCCGGCTCTCCTCGCGTGCCAACGCTGCTCGCACCACCAGCGTCCCGGCCATATGCAGATTCGCCGCCTCCCACGCCCGTCTCGTGCGCGGATTCGCCACGCGCGGAGCTAATGCCTGCAGTTTTGCAAGCGCCTCCTGCATCCCCATTCGAGTGCGCACAATGCCCGCGTCTTTCCACATCATGTCTTGAATCTGCCCAATTACTTCTTCGGTTCCCGCATCCACCGGTCCATTCTGCGATGCGGCTTTTGGAGGGCCTGCCGATCCGCGCGATTCCTTCAATTCCTCGCGCATGGTTTTTCCCGCCCGTGCCCCATAGACCAACCCTTCGAGCAGGGAATTGCTGGCCAACCGGTTCGCGCCATGCACCCCGTTCGCCGCCGCTTCGCCCGCCGCATACAGTCCTGTAAGATTTGTCTTGCCATTTAAATCGGTGCGCACGCCTCCCATTGAATAATGAGCCGCCGGACGAACCGGAATCAGATCCTCGGTAATATCGATGTTGTATTGCAGGCAAGTCGCATAAATCCGCGGAAAGTGCTTCTGCAGTTGGCTCGCTTTCAAGTGCGTGAGATCAAGATAAACGTAAGGATCTTTGGCGTGGCTCACTTCCATTTCATGCATAATGGCGCGCGCCACAACGTCGCGCGGCGCCAGTTCGGCCAGCGGATGATACTTGGCCATAAAGCGATCCATCTCGACATTGCGCAGATACCCGCCCTCGCCCAGCAACGCTTCTGACAGCAAAAATCGAGGAGCCTTCTTCAAGTAAAGCGCCGTAGGGTGAAATTGGATGAACTCCATGTCGCTCGCTTCCGTCCCCGCGCGAAACGCCATGGCGACCCCATCGCCGGTGGCCACCTCGGGATTGGTCGTATTTCGATAAAGCTGTCCCATGCCTCCCGTCGCCAGTAAAACCGCGGAGCACGCAACCTGCTGGGGCTGACTCTTCTCATTGATTAGCGCAACGCCCGTCACTCCACTGCTCTCGCTTTCGAGTCCGGTAGAAAATTCGTATTCCCGCACCGAGATGTTTTTCAGGGTCTGCGCCTTGGCATACAGTGCCCGCAAAATTTCGCGCCCGGTGGAATCACCTTGTGCGTGCAGAATCCGGTTGCGGCTGTTTGCTCCTTCGCGTCCGAAGACCAGTTTTGTTCCGGTTCGGTCCAACTGCGTACCCCAGGCA
>JBAVUV010000032.1:0-4118 GCA_049696955.1 Candidatus Sulfotelmatobacter sp.
TCCCTGGACCAAGCCCCAGAGCGCTGCGCGATCGGCCCAGCCTTGGGAGAGCAGGATGTCAGAATAGCCCGCGGCGCGGTGATCGAGCGGCAGACCCTGCGGAAGATGCGGTGCCTGGACAAAGGGAATTCCGGAAGGTCCCAGGACGACCGATGCCGCGTGGAGATCTCGCACGGCGACGAGCACCACGTGACCGTCTTCCCTCAGTCGCTGGGCAATGGGCAGGATACGGGTCAAATGCCCGTGATTTAAACCCAGCTCCCACGTCACCAGGACTCTCATGCTTGTGCACCCGTCGAACTGCCACTGCGAGCCAGGCCCGTTAGGCATCCATCGAAGATCCGGGTGCAGCTACAGTTCTTCATACTTCGCGAGGTAATCCTGATAGGCTGATCTCCAAGCCGGGGAGCCGAGCTTCCCCGCACTCGCGTGGATGATCGACAGCGCCCAAGTCCCCATCCTGAGGCCCCCCTCCTCGGCCTGCCGGCAGAAATCGAGATCATAAAAATGAAACCGGAAGCGGGGATCAAACCGCAGCTCGTTCTCGATCAGAGTCCGGCTCCGCACGGCGAGCAACACGCCGTCGAGGAGCTTACATTCCTGGCACGGCTCGCCGTAGATGCTCAGTTCCGTGAGGTTCGGAAATCCCTCGCCGTGTCCGAGCACACCGCTTAGGTTGTCATCGTCATCCCGCCGGAATTGATCATCGAGGTACATCCAGGAAGCCTGTCGCAGTGCACGCCGTCGGTTGCCCGCAATCCCCACTATGTCGAACTCGCGAAAGCCTTCCAAAAGATGATCTGCCCAGTAATAGTCACTCAGAAAAACGTCATCGTGGATGAAGACGAGAATCGCGCGATCATCCCGCGCTTCCTCGATCGCAATGTTATAAACGGTGGAAAGGCCCTGGGTGTTCTCCTTGAAAAGCCTCAGCTCGATCCGCTGCCCCTTCGGGAAAGTCCGATAAAGCGGCAACGAGCGCCCGAGCGGGCTCTTCGCCAGAAACTCCTCCGCGCTGTGCCGAGTCGCGCAGACAAAGCGAAATGTCTCACTCCTCTCGCGGGCAGCACTGACTGACACCGGCCGATGCTTGACCTCGGCGCCCGAGGTCGGCGCCTCGTTGCCCACTCTGATGTCAGCGCGCCCCCTGCCCTCCCCAAGGAACTCGCTGGCCGCTTTACGCACCTCCGCAATGACGCCGGTCCAATCGCCCACTGCACCTTGTCGGAAGATTCGCATGCTGGGGTACCAGGGGGACTCCTTGCCCTGCTGGCCCCACCGCCAGCAGGAAGCGAAGCGGTTGAGGAGCCACACGGGCTTGCCCAGCACGCCTGCTAAATGGGCAACCGCCGTATCCACCGAGATCACGAGGTCCAGCGATTCAATGAGCGCGGCGGTCTCGGCAAAGTCCTCGAGTCCGAGAGCGGAGCGGGCATCCAGGTTTCCAGTCCCCCCAAGTACCGCGCGATCCGATTCCGCAACTTCAGTCTGAAGGCTGACGAAGTCTGCCTCAAGGTCGAAGAGCGGCGTGAGAAGTGCGAACGGAACGTCCCGAGGGTAGTTGACGGGCGGATAGCAGCGGCCGCGCCACACCACCCCGATTCGTGGCCTCCGCCGGATGCCGAGACGCCTCCTCCATTCGAGCACTTTGCGCGCATCGGCCCGCAAATAAGCCGTGGTCGCGGGAATCGTCTGCGGTGTGGTCCCGAACGCTCTCATGAGGCTCATGAGGGGACAGTGAAAGTCGTGCGAGGGCACGACCGCGCCCAGGGTGATCACCTCAGGTCTGCCGTCCAGCGTCTCCATCAGCTTGCGCATCGCCGGCGGGACCGCGAAGATGAGCTTGGCGCCGAGCGCCATCATTCTCGGGATGTACCGCGCACACTGCAGCGTGTCGCCGTACCCCTGCTCGTGGTAGACGAAGAGACTTCTTCCCTTGAGATCCTCTTTCCCCGACCACTGGGGCGTCGCAAGTCGGAGCTTTGCCCGATTGAGCGGCGGCGTCTCCCAGCGCCCCTCGAATTCCTCAAGCCCCCGCCCCCAGTCCCCCAACGACAGGCGCACGAGGCTGCGGTTGTAGAAGGCCTGTGGCTGCTGGGGCTCGATCGAGAGCGAGCGGTCGTAGGACGCGAGTGCGTCCCCCCAGTGTCCGAGGCGCGCCTGAATCATCCCGCGGTTGTTGATGGCATCCGTGTCGCCGGGGCGCATCGCTAGCATGCGGTCGAATTCTGCAAGCGCCTCGTCGTACCGGCCCAGTCGCTCGAGGACTATGCCCCGAGCGTTGAGCGCCAGAGGATTGTCAGGATGCCTGCGTAACAGGTCCTCCGCCCGGGTGAGAGCCTCCTCGCGCCGTTCAAGTTCGCTCAGGGTATGGACGCGCTTGACGAGCGCATCGATGTCATCCGGTGTTCGAACCAGGAGCATTTCCAGCGCCGTCAACGCATCGGGTAGTCGGCCCAATCTGCGCAAGAGCAGAGCGCGATTCCTGAGGTCCGCGACGTTATCGGGATCCATCGCGAGCGCCCGCTCGATGGCCTGCAGCGCTTCGTCCGGCCGTCCAAGCGCCTCCAGCGCTCGGGCGCGGTAGTTGTGCAGCTCGGGGTCCTCGGGGGTCTCTCGCAGTGCTTCATCGAAGTGCGTGATCGCTCGATCCCACGCACGTTCGTTAAAGAACCGGATTCCGCGCGCCCTCGGGCTTCGGGCACTCAGCGACCTGACCGATGCAGCGGCGTTCATGTCAGAGCGCCGCCAGCCGCGCATCAGCCTTCGACACCGGCGGTGCGGTTCCGATATGCAAGATCTCGTCCACCTGAAGGGTCTTGGGCAGCGCGTGCGTAATGAAAAGGATCGTCGCCCGACCCTTAAGTTGGTTAATCGTTGTGCAGAAATGCTCCGCGGTGGGCTGATCGAGACTGGTGGTGGCCTCATCGAAGATCAGGACCGGGGGTCGCTTGAGGAGCGCCCGGGCAATCGCGACGCGTTGTTTCTGGCCGGTTGATAGCCCCACCCCGCGCTCGCCGATCTCGGTCTGGTACCCATGAGGTAGTTGTTCGATGACCTCGTGGATCTCGGAAATCTTGCAGGCCTCGACGATCTGCTCGAAGGATGCCATTGGATTGGCCATCAACAGGTTGTCATAAATCGTGCCGGAAAAGAGCATCGTCTCCTGCGGCACCACGCCGAAATTCGACCGCAGCTCATTGGCGGACAGGTGACGCAAGTCACGGCCGTCGATCCTGATCTGCCCGCTTGCCGGCAAGTAGAACCCCAAGAGGAGCTTCCCCAGAGTGCTCTTGCCGCTGCCGGAAGGTCCCATGAGGGCCACGATCTTGCCGGGCTCGATCGTGAAACTGAAATCCTGGTACAGGTACGGAAGAGTGTCGGCGTAGCGGAAGCTGATCCTTTCGACCTCGAGGAGGCCGCGCACCTGGCGCGTGCGGTGAACCTCGAGGGTGTACGGCTCCGGCGGCGCGTTCATGATGTCCCCCAAGCGCGCCACCGAGAGGCTTGCCTGCTGGAACTGTTGCCACAGCCCCACCAATCTCAGCAACGGCTGCGAGACGCGACTCGCGAACATCTGATAGGCCACCAGCATTCCGATCGTGAAGTCGGTCCCGTTCATCACGAGGTACGCGCCCACCGCGAGAATCAGCAGCGTCGTCAGCTGATCGATACCCCCGGCCAGGACGTTGTAGGTGTTCGCGATCTGACGCACGCCAAAGCCCGAGCCCAGATATTGCGCAAGGTAGTCGCCGTACCGGTTACGCAGCAACGGTTCCATTTGCAGGCTCTTGACCGTCTCCATACCGGCGACGTATTCGGTGGTGAACGCCTGGTTGCGGGCGCCGATGAGGAACTGCTCGTTCAGCCGCTCGCGGAAGATGGGTGCCACGAAGAGACTCATGAGGACGATGAGACCGATCAGACCCAGCGTGATCAGCGTGAGAAGCACGCTGTAATCGAACATGACTGCGATGAATATGAACAAGAAGGGGAGGTCTAGCATCAGCGTGACGGCCGCGCTCGCAATGAATTCGCGGATGTTCTCCACCCCGCGCAGGCGTGCCGTGATAACCCCGGTCGGACGCTGCTCGAAGTAGCGCGGGGGGAGTTTCAGC
>JBAVUV010000033.1:0-3058 GCA_049696955.1 Candidatus Sulfotelmatobacter sp.
GCTTTTGCTCGTACTCGGCCCAGGCCGCATCGTTGATGAGCCCGAGACGGCGGCCGTGCGGCGTCAACCGGCGGTCGGCATTGTCGATGCGCAGGTGCAGACGGAATTCCGCCCGCGAAGTGAACATCCGGTACGGCTCGTTTGTGCCCTTGGAGATCAGGTCGTCGATAAGGATCGCGGTGTAGGCCTCGGTGCGGTCGAGAATCAGCGGCGGCTGCCGCTTCACCTTGAGCGCGGCGTTTATGCCGGCCATCAGGCCCTGGCAGGCTGCTTCTTCGTAGCCGGAAGTTCCGTTGATCTGGCCGGCCAGAAAAAGATTCGCGAACTTCTTGGTCTCGAGCGTGCGTTCGAGTTCGGTGGGATCGATCGAGTCGTATTCGATGGCGTAGCCCGGTCGCAGCATGTCAGCGTTCTCGAGGCCGGGAATCGACTTCAGAATCGCCAGCTGGACATCTACTGGCAACGACGTGCTCATGCCGTTCACGTAAATCTCGTGCGTGTTCAATCCCTCGGGTTCGAGATAGAGCTGGTGCATCTCCTTGTCAGGAAACTTCACGATCTTGTCTTCAATTGACGGGCAGTAGCGCGGCCCGATCGACTGAATCTGTCCGCTGTACATGGGCGAGCGGTGCACGTTCTCGCGGATGATGCGATGCGTCTCCGGGGAAGTCCATGCAATGTAGCAGGGCACTTGCGAATCGTGATGCGCGACGCGCCTGGTACGGAAGCTGAAGGGAGTGGGATCTGCATCGCCTGGCTGCTCCGCGAAACGCGACCAATCGATGCTGCGTCCATCAAGACGCGGCGGCGTTCCGGTCTTCAAACGGCAACCGCGGAGGCCGAGCTTTTTCAAAGACTCGCCGAGCAATACCGCATTGGGTTCGCCGGAGCGCCCCGCAGGGTACTGTTGCTCGCCGCAGTGAATCAATCCATTGAGAAACGTTCCCGTGGTGATGATGACAGCCTGCGAGCCGACCGTGCGGCCGTCGCGGAGTGTGACGCCCACCACTTTCCGTGGAGCGGGAGATCCTTCGCTGCGCTCAGGATGACAAAGGCTGGGCTCAGGATGACAAAGGCTGCGCTCGGGATGGGAAGTTTGATCGTCTTCAACGATTAAATTTGCCACTTCCGCCTGCTTGATCTGGAGATTCGGCTGCGACTCCAGAACTTCGCGCATCTTGAGCCGGTAAGCTTGCTTGTCGCATTGCGCCCGTGGTGACCACACCGCCGGGCCGCGCGAAGTATTGAGCAGGCGGAACTGGATGCCGACCGCATCCGTGATCTCGCCCATGATGCCGCCGAGAGCGTCGACTTCGCGGACGAGATGCCCCTTCGCAATACCGCCGATCGCCGGATTGCACGACATCTGCGCGATCAGATCGACATTCAGCGTATAAAGGGCGGTCTTCAATCCCATGCGCGCCGCAGCCATCGCTGCTTCGCAGCCAGCATGTCCCGCGCCGACAATCACAACATCGAACTGTTCGGTGAACTGCATCTCTGTGAAGGGGCCCGAACCCAGGCGCGTTGGCTTCCACTTCATTCTAGCAAGTCACTCGTATCGGTGATCACAGCCACTTGCCGCTCGGCAGGCTCGCCCGTATATTAGTGAGTCAAACCAAATGCGGGGGAAGCCATGAACAGCACTCAGTTTTTCGAGCAACTAGAGACGTCGATCGCCAAATACGACCTGCTCTGCCATCCGTTTTACAAAGCGTGGGCGGCGGGCGAATTGACGCGCGACGATCTGCGCGAATATGCACAGCAATACTTCCCCCACGTGGAGGCGTTTCCCTCCTACCTGGCCGAGTTCGCGATTCGTCTAGAGGATGGGGAGTTGCGCCGGGCGGTTTTGGCCAACATGATTGACGAGAAGGGCACTCCCGGAGGATCGGGCAAGGACTCTGTGCCCCACGCGGAGCTCTGGCTCGATTTTGCGGAAGGGATGGGGTCGCGGCGAGATCTGCAGTGGCACTTGCCGGTCACACAGGTTCGGGAACTTACGAAGCACTTCCACAAGGTGGCCAGTGAAGGCACAGCCGAAGAGGCGCTTGCCGCGTTCTACGCCTATGAATCTCAGGTACCGCGCGTGGCCAAGGAAAAAGAGCGCGGACTGCGCGAGATGTACGGCGCCGACGATAAGACTTGCGGTTACTTTACCCTGCACACAACTGCGGACATTTACCACTCGAACGTCTGGCGCAGGCAACTGGAGAGCCGTGTGGCGGCGAATCCAGAAACGGCGGAGGCCGCCTTGGCCGCCGCCGAAAATGCGGCCAGAATGTTATGGCTGGCTCTAGATGGCATTGAAGCGACGCGCAGGACGCACGCTTAGCCAGATCGATGGCTCGAGACATTCCTATTGGCGCGCGGGGTGAGGCTCGCGAGACCGTCGAGTTCAAGCACACCCTGACGGCGCATCACGCAGAACTGCGACCGGTTTATTCCACGCCCGATATGATCCGCCTGATGGAGACCGCAGCCTTCCTCGCGCTGCAGCCCTATTGCGAAGGCGATGAGATCACAGTTGGAACCTCGATTCACATCGAGCATCGCGCGGCGAGTGGAATCGGCTCACTGATCCATGCCGAGGCCGTGCTGGAATCTTTTGATGGCCGCTTCTATGAACTGCGCGTCAGCGCACGGGACGATCTCCAGGAAATCGGCCGGGGAACGGTTGGCCGCGCGGTGGTGAGCGTCGGGAAATTCATGAAAAAGTCTCAGCCGAAAAAAGCGGATTCGGCGCCATGAAAATCGAGCGCATTCCTCGGTGTCGAACCATATCGAGTCGAACCATCTAGGATTGAATCATCTAGAATTGAATCATGGTTCAGCAACAAGCCAAAGCGGCGGCCTTTCGGGGCCTGCACTCGGGCAAAGAAATTCGCCTCCTTCCCAATGTATGGGACGTCGCCAGCGCCCGCCTCATCGAAGAGGCCGGCTTCAAGGCGGTCGCTACCAGCAGCGCCGGCATCGCGTTCTCGCTCGGATATCCTGACGGCCAGATCATTCCGCGAGAGGAGATGCTGGCGGTGATCGCTCGGATCGCAAAAGCCGT
>JBAVUV010000034.1:0-13262 GCA_049696955.1 Candidatus Sulfotelmatobacter sp.
GTTCCGCCGCCAAGGTAGATGGAATCCACCTCGCGATCGAGCCTTCCGCCGATCTCCGCTGCGGTTTGCGCAGCATTCTCGATGTCGGCACAAACGCGATCTACATAGCGCTCGAATAGCGCACGCGAAAAAACACCGGAGGCGAAGTTGCAATAACTGCACTTCGTCCGACAGAACGGCACCGAAATGTAGATACCCAAAGCCATGTCTGCTTATTATCCCACCGCTTATTATCCCATCGCGCCGCGCAAAGCTTTTCCATCCTCCGAGCAGTCTTGAACATCTATTTGCGGTACCCTGTTAAGGGCGCGCCGGGTGCCGTTTCGTCACGCGCTCGTCAAGAAATCGATGTCACAAGAAGAAGAAATTTTAGGGAAAGCGTATGACAGCCGGCTGATGGCGCGGCTGCTGAAATACTTGCGCCCCTATAAGTGGCAGGTGGCGATTGCGCTGATCTCGATTGTCCTGAAATCCTTCGCGGACGTGCTCGGCCCTTATCTTACCAAGGTCGCAATCGACCGTTACCTTGCTCCGGCCAAGAACTCGTCGGCCGGGTTCTGGAACTGGCTGAGTCCCCGCGCCAGTACCGGCATTGCGCAGATCGCGGGAATTTATGTTGGACTGCTGGTTTTCAGCTTTTTGCTCGAGTTTCTGCAAACCTATTTCATGCAGTGGACTGGGCAGAAAGTGATGTTCGATCTTCGGCGGCAGATCTTTCGCCATCTGCAGCGGCTGCACGTTGCATTTTTTGACAAGAATCCGGTCGGACGGCTGGTGACGCGCGTTACCACTGATGTAGACGCCTTGAACGAGATGTTCACTTCCGGCGTGGTTTCGATCTTCGAGGATCTCTTCGTGCTGTTCGGAATTCTCGGTGTGATGCTGTGCATGAACTGGAAGCTGGCGCTCATTACGTTTGCGGTTTTGCCGTTTATCGTTTATTCCACCAAACTTTTTCGCGACCGGGTGCGCGATTCTTACCGGCGCATTCGAGTTGCCATCGCCCGCATCAATTCGTATCTGCAAGAGCACATCAGCGGGATGGTTGTGCTGCAGCTCTTCAATCGCGAGCGCAAGGCCTACAACCGCTTCTCGGAAATTAATCGCGACCACATGGATGCATACAAAGACGCGATTATGGCCTACTCGGTCTACTACCCCGTGGTCGAGATTCTTTCCGCGATTGCGATTGCTTGTGTCATCTGGTTTGGCGGCGGTGACGTGATGCGAAATGTGCGCGCGACCAGCGTCGCCGTCAGTTTCAACTGGAAAACCCTGATCGCATTCCGTCTGGTGCCGACGGTTGCATCGCTGGGCGTGCTGGTCGCATTTATCCAATACGCTTTGCGATTCTTCCGGCCGATCATGGACTTCAGCGAGAAGTACAACATCCTGCAATCGGCCATGGCGGCCAGTGAACGCATCTTCAAGTTGCTGGACACGCCTGTGCATGTGGTTTCACCTGCCGTGACCAGAAGTCCAGAAGGCTCGGGGCGAATTGAGTTTGATCACGTGTGGTTTGCTTATCACGACGAAGTCCATGACCAAGTGGAAGACGGGCAAGCTCCGGACTGGGTTCTGCGTGACGTCAGCTTCGCGATTGAGCCCGGCGAAACCGTGGCCATCGTCGGACACACGGGCGCGGGAAAGACGACGCTGATTTCACTGCTGCTCCGCTTTTACGACGTTCAGAAAGGTGCGATCAGGATTGACGGCGTCGACGTAAAAGAAATGGATCTTGTCGACTTGCGCAGCCGTTTCGGCGTGGTACTACAAGATCCCTTCCTGTTCAGCGGGACCATCGGTGGAAATATTCGGCTGGGCACCAAGCGCATTCGCGATGAAGACGTGGAGCAAGCCGCCGAAGATGTGAACCTTGCCGACTTCATCCGCGCCCTGCCCAAGGGATTCGACGAAGAAGTTCGCGAGCGCGGCTCGACACTTTCCACCGGCCAGAAGCAACTCATCTCGTTTGCGCGCGCGCTGGCGCACGAACCGAAGATTCTGATTCTCGACGAAGCCACTTCCAGCGTGGATACGGAAACCGAATTCCGCGTGCGGGATGCGCTTAGCCGCATGGTTGAGGGACGAACCTCGGTGATCATCGCCCACCGGCTTTCGACGGTGCAGCGCGCAGACAAGATCATTGTGATGCATAAGGGGCAGGTCCGCGAAATGGGCACGCACCAGCAACTGCTGGCCCAGCGCGGAATTTACTTCAAGCTTTATCAACTGCAATATAAAGATCAGGAGATTGCAGCCGGACCAGTCGTCACAGCGGGAGACGACTAAGTCGCGTCGAGAGCCTTACAATGCTCTCTTGCGAATACTGATCTCAGCTGGCGAGGCTTCGGGGGAGATGTATGGGGCGCAGCTGATTGAAGCGCTCCGGCGGGCGGCCGTGGTAGACACTGCGGAGCTGCGCTCCGCTGGACAGCCGAGGGCGGCTGTCCCTACACAGGCATCTCTACCTACACAAGCATCTCTATCCACACGAGCATCGCAGTCTACAGACATACCTCCGCTGGAATTCTTTGGTGTTGGTGGCGAGCGCATGCGCGCGGCGGGATGCGACACTATTGTCGATGCCAAGGATCTTTCCGTCGTTGGCATCACGGAGATTCTCAGTCATCTGCCCAAGATCTATTCGCTCTACCAGCGTTTGATTGCGGAGGCCGACAAGCGCAAGCCTGATCTCGCGATCGTCATCGATTCGCCTGCGTTTAATTGGCGGGTGGCGCGGCAGATGAAAAAGCGCGGGATTCCTGTGGTCTATTACGTTGCTCCGCAGTTCTGGGCTTGGCGGCAGGGGCGCGTACGTCTGTTACGCGACCACATAGACAAGGCGCTCGTGATTTTTCCCTTTGAAGAAAAGTTCTACCGCGAGCGCGGAGTGGATGCAACTTTTGTGGGCCATCCCCTGGCCGATCTTCCGCAACCTACGATCACGCGGAACGACTATGCCGTTCAGTTTCATCTTGACGCGGCTAAGCCCTGGATAACGATTATGCCGGGCAGTCGCATCAAAGAAGTACGGATGAATCTGCCAACCATTCTGGAAGCGGCGGGGCAGCTCGGCTCTGAATACGAATTTCTGCTTCCGGTCGCGCCCACGCTGAACCGGTCATTTTTGCAAGATTTGATAAATCAACCAAGCATCACTCTGGTTCCGGAATCCTTGCCTGCGCTGTGGCATTCGCGCGCCGGTATCGTCGCCAGCGGCACCGCGACGGTCGAGGCCGCCATGATGCACACACCTTTTGTCATGGTCTATTGTGTTTCTTCTCTTACCTATTTACTGGGCAAGCCGCGGGTGAAGGTGCCACACTTTGCCATGGTCAACCTGATTGCCGGAGAGCAGGTGGTCCCGGAGCTGGTGCAACATGACTTCACGGCGGCCAACGTGGTCGCTCGATTGCAGGAGATTCTTCCGGATGGGGCTGAGCGCGATCGGATGTTGGAGGGACTGGCGCGGGTGAAATCTTATCTGCGCGTGCCTGAGAATACGGGCGAGGGTTCGCCGCGGCATCCGGCAGACCGCGCCGCCGATATTATCTTGTCTTTGGGAAGGATGAGCCCCGGCTAGCCTGGTTCCACATTCCTGCATCAGAGGTAGATACGCAGAGGATAAAATTTAGCAGGACAGATATTGGGAATCCCTCTGCAGAGCCCAGGATTTTGTATAGCCCGATTCAGTTCAGCGCCAGTCTTTACATAACTTCACACAGGCGGAAAATATCAACGCGGAAGGAGCAGGTTTGACAGGTTTGCCAGGAAGCTTAATGAAGGGTGCCGAATGCATCAACCTGCGGCGTTTGCTTCGTCCTATGCGACGGAGTTTCCTTCGGTGGATCGCGCTTATCGGTTTAAGCGTCGCCACAGCGGTGAGCCAATCGCAACCGGCTCCGGCACTAACGCCTCAAGCTTCCGCTCCGGCATCGCCGGAGACGCCGAGTGAAACACAGGCCGGAAGCATCAGCGGTACGGTGGTTGACCCGAGCGGGGCAGTTATCCCCAATGTGAAAGTAAGCCTGGCTATGCAGGGTTTCAACGTAAACAAAGAAACGCTTTCAGACACCGATGGGCACTTTTTTTTTACCGATGTAGTTCCCGGACCCTTTCAAATAACTTTTACAGCGTCCGGCTTAGCGAATCTTAAGCAATTTGGGATTCTGCAAGCGGGCGAGAACTTCGTTGTTCCGCAGATTGCTCTAGGTGTTGCTCGCGCCAGTGTAGATGTAGAGGTAACCGAATCACCGGCGCAAGTGGCGGAAGACGAGCTCAAGGTGGAAGAGAAGCAGCGAGTACTGGGCTTCATTCCGAACTATTATGTCACTTACGTGCCGCATCCGGTTGCTCTGACGCCGAGGCTAAAGTTCCAGCTTGCCTGGAAGTCAATCATAAATCCATACACGTTTGGCATCACCGGTGGGATCGCCGGAATCGAGCAGGCGGAAAATACATTCAGCGGATATGGACAGGGCGCGCAGGGCTATGCCAAGCGTTACGGCGCCGCCTATGCCGACCTGGTGACAGGGACACTTATTGGCGGAGCGATTCTGCCGTCGTTGCTAAAGCAAGATCCGCGCTATTTTTATAAGGGAACCGGCACCAAGAAATCGAGATTTCTTTATGCCATCGCCATGTCAGTGGTTTGCAAAGGCGACAACGGACGGTGGCAGCCGGCTTACTCGGGCATCATCGGAGGATTGGCCGCCGGGGGTATCTCGAATCTTTACTATCCTACGCAAAATCGCAACGGGCTGGGGCTAACCTTTGAGAATGCGCTTATCGGGATTGGCGGAGGCGCAGCCAGTAATGTCCTTCAGGAATTTGTTGTGCGCAGGTTCACCCCCCATGTTCCCCAGACTCTGGACCGGCAGTAGGATGGTGAGGTTCAACCTTAACGGGTGTTGAGAGGAATCGCCTAAACCTTGTG
Organism: Candidatus Sulfotelmatobacter sp.; assembly: GCA_049696955.1. GTDB lineage: Bacteria > Acidobacteriota > Terriglobia > Terriglobales > Acidobacteriaceae > Sulfotelmatobacter. The sequence continues at coordinate 4,940 of JBAVUV010000034.1, forward strand.
CTCACAGCATCTTTTAGGTAAGAATCTTCATCATAGGGATGGTAGGCGCATTCCGGGAGATTCTCCTTAATGCAAATCCAGCTTCGGCGCGTGTCGAGCGTCCTGTGGGGAATGTCTGCGCTGCTGCTGTTGATTCTTGGCGTGATACCTTCCTGGGCGGCAGAAAAAGCTCGCCTGCGAGTGGATGACTACCGGATTGAGGTCGAACTTACCCCCCATCTGCACCAGATGTCGGCAGAGGCAAAGGTCAAATTCACCGCCCTTCAGGATTTGACCACCGCGATCTTCGAATTGCACAACGGACTTCGCGTCACGAGAGTTCTCGACGAAAAGAATCAGCCGCTCTCAGCCGAGCGGGTGACGCAGGATTCAACCGTGCGCGTGCCATTGCCCAACGGCCTGGCAAAGGACGCTTCCACGACTTTGACCTTCGAATACGAAGGAGATATTGAGAACGCCGACGACAGTCCTGTGCCCGGACTCAAGCTGGCCTATATCGGCGACGATACCAGCTACCTGCTCTACTCGGGGCGATGGTTTCCGGTGAGCGGCTACGGCCTGAACCGTTTCACCGCAACCATCAGCGTTACGGTACCGGCTCACATGCTGGCGATCGGCAGCGGGAAGTCCACAGTTACAGATAATCCTCCATCAAATAAACCCAACAGCAACGGGTTGCCGACCAAGACTTTTACCTTCGTGTATGACAAGCCGAGTTTTCCCGGCACCATTGTTGCGGGCATTTTCCAGGAATATAAAAGCGACGAAGCGGGGATGGACCTGCACGTCTTTTTTAAGCCCGATCACCAGAAGCTAGCTCCGGAGTACACGACCACGGCAGTTCAGGAGTTCACTTACTTCATCACGCTCTACGGCACTCCGTTGTCGCAGAGGCTGAATGTTGTCGAACTTCCTGGCGATACCGTTCCTTACGCGTGGGCTCCGGAAATAGCTGGGTTGGCGGGACCGTCGATCACAGAAAAGACGAACTACCGTTTGCTGGCCAACGCGATCGCTCACCAGTGGTGGGGAGTTTCGGTAAGCCCTGCCACAAAGGATGACTGGTGGCTGACGGATGGATTTTCGCGTTACTCCGAGGCGATGTACGTTGAGAATGCCGCGGGTGCTGCCGGCCTTGAAGAAGCGGTTAAGGACATGTCGGTTGGAGCTCTGGCCTATGACAATGTGCCGCTCTCGAGCGCCAGCAAGCTCGATCCATTCTCAACCGAGTTTCAGTCTCTGGTTACTGACAAGGGCGCGATGATCCTGCACATGCTGCGCTCGGTGCTGGGCGAGGATAAATATCTTAAAACCATGCGGGAGTTTGCCGAGACCTACGCGGGCAAATCCGCCACAATGGACGAGTTCAAAGCGATCGCTGAAAAATATTATGGCGACCAGCTGACCTGGTTTTTCTCGCAATGGCTGGATTCCACGGGCGCGCCGGAATTCAAGCTGAAATACACGGTCTACCGATTGGGCGGAGTTCAGGCCACATCCGCGGCAGTGAAGGAGAAAAAAATTCCAGGCTTCCGAGTCACTGGGGAGATTACCCAGGATCTCGATTTGTTCCGTATGCCCGTCGACCTGCGCATCGAAACGGACGGCAACACGGAAAACAAGAAAATCGAAGTGGTGGGAACCAGTTCGCCCTTCACGGTTGAAACCTATGGACGCCCGCGGCGAATCTCGATCGATCCGGACCACCACGTCCTTACCAACAATTCGGATGTGAAGTTGCGCGCCTCGATTCTTCGCGGTCAGGCGCTGCAGCAGCAGGGCGATCTTGCCGGTGCGCTGGCGGAGTTCAACAAGGCGCTGGACCAGAACAAGAACAGTTCACTGGCTCATTACCGCGTTGCAGAGATTTTCTTCCTGCAGAGAAACTACCAGTCTTCGGCGAATTCTTACCGCTCTGCCATCAATGGAAACGGAGACCCGCGCTGGACCGAAGTCTGGAGTCATATTCAGCTGGGAAAGATCTTTGACATTACCGGCCAGCGCGAACGCGCCATCAACGAATACCGGCAAGCCATCCAGACCAACGACGATACTTTCGGTGCTCTGGAAGAGGCGCGCAAATATCTGCAGAAGGCCTTCGAACGGCCGAAGAACAAGGAATAGCCAACGGCTTTTCAGCCTTTTTTTGCGCCCGCGCCCAACGCCTTGACTTTCGCTCCGCTCGCCAGCAGGCGCGGGGTGCGATTGGAGTGTTGCGGTGTGGCGAAGGGTAGAACCTCACAGGGCAAGACTTTCTCATCGCGGTCGCGGCCTAACGCGACTATGATTCGGCCGGTTTGACCGAGCAATCTGCGTGTCTCTGCTGACGCCTCGAACTGCACTTTATACAGTTCGTCCTGTTGTAAGGCATGCCGTCCTGGCCGGTGGTGGATTGCATCCATGTTGTCGCTGTCGCGTAGCTGCCGGATTCGCGCGACTGCTTGCTGGACTATCCGGGCGAACTCTTCCCCGTCGTTATTCTTCCGGCCTTCCCGCAAGCGCTGCTCGGCATCTTCAATCGAAAACCAGGTTCGATTCCGGTTGGACTCCTTAGGATTGGCGAGACGGCGTACTTCACAGAGGTGGGCGCTGACTTGCAGCGATCTTCGAGCATTCCGCCGGTCGCCCGGCTTCCGGCTGATATATCGTGCGAACGGGAGCTCCTCGATCCGGCCATGAACTCCAGCTTCCTCGAAGGCTTCAATCGCCGCCGCCTGGGCGTGCGTGAGTCCTGGTTCCGCGCTGCCTTTGGGAAATATCCAGCGCCCACTACCACGGGTTTGGACCAGCAGAAATTCGATGGCTTCCTTCCGGACCCGGTAGCAAACGGCGGCGACCTGTTCGCATTCGCGCATCTTCCTGATTTGCGGAAATCGAACACTCTTTGCCACGGGCGGGTTGATACGCAAACCAGAAGAAATCATGGTCAGACGCGAAGCGCGAGCGTTTGTGGTACCGACACCCATTGCCACAGAGTGCACGACAGGAACTGTCCCTGCCTAGAGCACATCTTGGTTCTCGACGCGTAACTTAATGATTCTGTCTGAGATTCCACGTCCCCGGAATCTTCCTGCGTACTTGATTCCCACATGAGAGAAAGACACTATCGGTGCTTAGCCGGATTGAGGCATCAGGAGATCGACTTGGAAAACATGTATTGTCTGCGCTGTAATCGAGAGCTTGGGCCGGGACAGAAGTCGGTGGCGGTTTACCTGTTTGCGCAGACTGTGGGAATAAAGCCGCGGCAAAAGTCGGCCGCGCAGCGGATTTGCTTCTGTCCGCAGTGCTCGGTATCTCTGGCCATGGGACCTCCGCCGGAGGGTGCACTGAATCTGGCCGCCTGGGAGATGATCCGCGATTTGGTTGGTTCCGATCCCGCTCTGAATCATGCGGCTTGGGACAACTTGAGTGCAAAGTTGGGCGCATTGCCGGCGACGGGTACGGCTGGCGCCCACCTCTCGGCCGCCTCAGGCGGATATATCGAGTTCTAGGAGACTAGCTGAGAAACACCTGCTCTGACCCGTGCAACCTCAGATTTGCCCACCCGCAGCTAACCTTTTTTGACCTCTCAGGGTCTAAGGAATTAACGACAGCAGGGAACTTCACATAGCCCGGCTGCGTACTACTGATCAGAGGTTAGGCGGGATTGAGACCCCTCGCCTGAACGTTACCGGGGGCCCTCGTGCCCCTCCCCGGAGGCGCGAGGGCACATTTTATTTCCATGCGGATGCTTCTCGATATCGTTCGGCAGTCGCTCTCCACACTGTGGGCGCACAAGCTGCGCTCCTTTCTGACCATGTTTGGAATCGCATGGGGTGTAGGGTCTCTGTTGCTGCTGGTTGGATTGGGCGAAGGCTTCCGCAGCGGTCAGGACAAAAATCTGGCCGAACTCGGCCAGGATATTATGTTCGTCTTCCCGGGCCGCATCCCGGCCATCGCGGGCAGCTTCCAATCCGGACAGCCCTACTACCTGACCTACGGCGATTACTTTGCGATCCGCGACCAATCCAGATTTCTACGCGCCGTTTCTCCCGTACTGGAGCGCGATGATATCCGCGCCGTGAGCGATTACGGGTCCACGAGCGGACAGGTCTTCGGAGTGGCTCCAGAATACAGCCAGATCCGCAACACTCCGATCGAACCGGGACGCTGGTTCAATGACGAGGACAACACGCAGCATCGCCGGGTCGCCGTGGTGGGATGGGAACTGCTGAAGAATATGTTTCCCGGCGAGCCCGCGGTGGGCAGCACCATTCTGCTCAACGACATGGATTTCAAGGTGATCGGCGTTATCCCGAAGATCGGAAAAGAGGGAGAAAACGGAACCAATCACCGCATCTTTGTGCCCTTCGACACCATGCGAATGCTTTTTCCGCTCAAGGCGCAAAACTCGGAGAATGCGATTTCGTTCCTGAACTACCGCCCCATCCGAAAAGACTTGCACGTCGAGGCCATGAACGAAGTTCACACCATCATCGGTCGCCGGCACGGCTTTGATCCGAAGATCGAAGACGCGTTCATGGACTGGGACACGATCGACGGCGCCATCCGCGTGGCGAAGATTTTCGATGCGATGGATTGGTTCCTAGGTGTGGTGGGAGTGGTCACGCTGGGCCTCGGCGCGATCGGCGTGATTAACATCATGCTAGTGTCGGTCACGGAGCGTACGCGGGAGATCGGCCTGCGCAAGGCTCTGGGCGCTACACACCGCAACATCATGACGCAGTTTTTTATCGAGGGAGCATTCCTTACGGCGTTCAGCGGCGGCATCGGGTTGGCGGTTTGTACGGCTTTCGTCACGCTGTTAGCACAGTTGCCCGCGCCGGAAGGATTCGATACGCCGCGTATCGTTCCCGCTTCCGCGGTAGTTGCGATTCTTTCGCTGTCGCTGGCAGGCATCGTCGCGGGGCTTTATCCCGCGCGCAAAGCGGCGCTCCTTCCTCCAGTGGAAGCATTGCGGCAAGAATAAGCAGGCTGGGAGTGGCAGTCTAAAAGTAGCAATCTGGGAGTAATTATGTTCGGCGACTTAGGCAAGCAGGCGTTCAACGCGTTGCGACACAATCGTCGACGGTCCGTCCTCACTATGCTGGGCATGGCTTGGGGGATTGCCACGGTAGTCTTGCTGCTCGCCTATGGCGCCGGTTTTGAAAACGCGTTGATGATTGCCTTCCGCACCTTCGGGGGAAATCTGGTCGCCATTTTTCCCGGACATACTTCCGTGCAAGCAGGTGGCACCAAGGCAGGCGTCCAAATTCGTCTGACACGCGACGATCTTGATTACCTTCGCGCCGAATGTCCGATGCTCACACGTATTTCCCCTGAAGTGGATAAGCAGAGCCTCGTGGCTTTTGGCACCCGCAGCGCGACTTACGGCGTACACGGCATCTATTCCAGCTACGAAAAAATTCGGGCGCTTGATGTGGGGGAAGGCTCATTCTTTGGCGAGCGCGAAGATTTCACTCATACCCGCGTCGCGGTAATTGGTTCGACGGTGAAGAAGAAACTGTTCTCGGGACAGAATGCGCTGGGCGAAAGCATTCGCGTCGACGGCATCTCCTACAAAGTCGTCGCGGTGCTGCGGCACACGATCTCCAACGGCGACGAGGATATGAACTCCCTGGTGTATGTGCCTTACAGCGCCATGAGCGACCTGAAGAATAGCTACTATCTTGACGGCATCATGATGGATTATGAAGGCGACCACATCAAGATGGTGCAGGCCGTGCGCAATTCGATGGCGTTTCATCACAACTTCAGTCCTAAGGATGATCGCGCCATCTTTGTTTTCGACGCCGTCAAAGATCTGGCGGATCTCAACGTGATTACGGTTGGAATCAAGGTTCTGCTGGGCTTTATCGGGCTGCTGACGCTCGGCATCGGCGGAGTGGGGCTGATGAACATTATGCTGGTTTCCGTGACCCAGCGCACCCGCGAGATCGGCGTGGAGAAGGCTCTCGGTGCGCGGCGCTGGCATATTCTCTTTCAGTTCCTGGCCGAAGCTTTGGTGATTACCGCGCTGGGCGGCCTGTTGGGGGTGGTGCTGGCTTATCTGGTTTCCTGGAGTGTTGGCTCGCTAACCCTGTGGAGCGCCTTCATCGAAGACGCCAGCGAAGGCGACATTCATCTGTATATCAATTCTGCAACGCTGGTCTGGTCGACGGTAATTCTGAGCTTCGTCGGCATCATCAGCGGGATGTTACCGGCCATCAAGGCGGCGAGGCTGAATCCGATTGAAGCGCTGCGTTACGAGTAGGTGGTTCTGCTCAGTAGTGAAAACGCGCTTGCAGAAAATCGATTCGTCTTTCGCTTACGCGATATACCAACCTGTGCTCTTGAGTAATTCGGCGCGACCAACAGCCAGCCAGTACATATTTCAATGGCTCCGGCTTTCCAATGCCGGTAAAGGGCTCGCGAAGAACGGCCTCAATGAGTTCGAAGGCTCGAAGCGCAACCTTTCGATCGGTCTCGACCCAATAACGCAAATCTTGCCGGAATTCAAGGTGAAATATCCCCTCCCGGTCAACGCTCCGTGGCAAGCCCGATCTCCCGCCGCAGTTTGGCTAGCGATTCCGGCTTGCGTTTCCGGCCGCTGGCGCGCCTCAACGCGGACAGCAGGCGCTGCGCATTTCTAGGCGACCGCAGCAGATGTGCCGTCTCCATCAGGCCAGCCAATTCATCGGCGGGAACCATCGCCACCCTCTTCTGCCCTTTTCGGGTCACGATCACGACCTCGTGATCATTGACTACTCGATCAAGCACAGAGGCCAGGCTCTGTCGAAGATTCGTATAGGTAGTCTCCATCATACTTCTCCAGAATATCGATTGTACGGTATCCCTGTACTTCATCCCACCACTTTTCTTTTAAGTTCCTCCTGAGCTGAACCTGCTAGTCGAAGCGTCATGGAGCTCGGATGCGACAAGCCGTCAATCATGTGTTTTACAATCGTCCTGTGCCCGAAAACACTGCCACACGCCTCGACCGCGTGCTTGCTCAACTCTGCCTCTACGAACATCCGCTGCTGAATTTTTCTGCGCGCTCCAAAGGCGAGGGCGTGGAAGTCATTATTCAGTTCAAAGACGCGTCCGTTCCCGTGCACACCTATTACTTTGAACTGCACCCTCGCGATCTCGACCATCCGCAGTTTGAATGGAGCTTCCAGCGCCAGCTTTACGACGCGCTGCACGATTACTTTGTTGAAATGTTCATTCGAACCCCGCAGGATCGGGTGGAACGGCGGCAGAGGGAATCGTGAATTCTTTGCGCCGGAAGATCGAAGAGGAGATTCGCGCACGCGGTCTAATTCCGTTCTCCCGCTACATGGAAGCGTGCTTGTACGATCCCGAGCTTGGTTATTATTCGCGAAATGCGGAGCAGTTCGGACGAGCCGGCGATTTTTACACGTCGAGCGACGTACACGCCGTTTTCGGCCGCCTTCTGGCGCGGCAGTTCGAGGAAATGTGGCGCGCTCTGGACTCGCCGGCAAACATCGAACTGCTCGAACTGGGGCCCGGCCGCGGTTTGTTCGCTCAGGATGTGCTGGGTTGGTCGGAAAAAACTTTTCCCGATTTCTTTCGTGCTCTACGCTACGTGCTGGTGGAGAGCTCACGCGCGTTGCGCGAACGAGTCGGAGAGACTCTCAAGCGTCACCTCGATTCAGGGAGAGCCGAACTGACGCCACTTTATCCTCCAAAAGGACAGCCCTCACGCGCCCCGGCAACTATTCTTTTCGCTAATGAATTTTTCGACGCGCTGCCGGTTGAAATCATCAGCACGAAGGGTTCCCTGCGCATTGACACTTGCGACGGTCACTTTATTGAAAGCTGGGCACCGTCTTCGCCCGAAGAACTGGAATTTCTAGACCGTTATTCAGTCCATCCCGAACCTGACGAACGCATCGAAGTATCTCTCGCTGCGCAAGAATACATGGATCGCATGGCTGCGGGCATCCAGCGCGGATTCATCATTGCAATCGATTACGGTTACACGCGTGAGGAACAACTCGCCGGACGGCATCGCGGCACACTGAAAGCCATTCGTCAGCACTCGGTCAGCGCGAGTCCGTATGAAGCTCCCGGCGAACAAGACATTACTGCCGACGTCAACTTCACGGCGCTCGCCGCTGCCGCGGAAAAGCATGGCATGCAAACGCACAAGCTGGTCACGCAATCACAATTCCTGATGGGCATCGGCGAAGTCAACCAGTTTGCTGACGCCTTCGAAGAATGCCGCTTGCCGCAGGAGCGAGCGAAAGTCGCGCTACAACTCAAGCATCTGGTCACGCCCGCGGGCATGGGCGAGAGCTTTCACGTGCTGGTGGCGGGC
>JBAVUV010000035.1:0-1825 GCA_049696955.1 Candidatus Sulfotelmatobacter sp.
TTGAGGTCAAATGACTATTCAAAATAACGACAGCGGTACAAGCCCTGAGATGCAGTAGTTGTTGCCACTAGATGGGCCGGTGGAAGAGGGACAGAATTCGGTGAAGTGCTTTCGACCACCACCAGAAGAACGAGCTTACCGAGCATGATATCGGGCCGTTCAATCATTCGCCGCGGGGCTTGCCTGGGCGTTTGTTTTTCTTCTTAGCCTTAATCCACCTTGTTTGAACTGCCTTTCTTGCAAGTTCCGTTCTTTGCTCTGGTGTCAGCGCAGCCATGCGTGCCTTTCCACCCTTCTTTCCGCCCGCCTTGCCGCCCTTTTTCCCCATCTCACGCATAACTTTCGAGATTAGATCGCGCTTCATGCACCCATCCTAGAATGAATAGGGGATTTGTCGCCACTTTGCCCCTTGACAGACTTGCTCCCACTTGCGATAGTCTCTATACGAGAACCGCTTCTCGTATAGAATCCTTGCGTGAGCGGGACTTAAAGAAAGAAACAGGACGCGCCGGTGTTGAAGCATCGAACGCGCCCCTAACCAAGGTCGCCTGAGTTAGAGGCAACAATGGCTGTCACAAAAGGTAACGGGTTCCCCTTTTGGGCGCAACCCGCCCATTTCCGTTTCGTTTCCATCGCACGCTCCATCCCTCTGCCCGTTGCGCATCCTCCGCCGTAGTTCTGTCCAACTGAAACAGTGTGCCCATCCGGGTCGGCACTCGACTCCATTGGAGATGTGTGTCTCGACGCGCCACATTAACTGCCAAACTCGCGGCCACGCCGCTGAAAGGAATGTTGTCATGCCGAAGGCCCATCTGTACGAAGCAATTCTTCTGGTGAATCGGGGGATAGACGATGCGGTTCGAGGACTGGAACGGCTCAAGCGCGCCAAAGACTCGGGCTTGAACTCGGCGTACTTCGACGAAAAACTAACTCTTTTTGAAGTGCACCGCGCTTTGTTGAACGGCTGTTTCTGCAACAACGTCGAAGGTAGCGAGCGCCGGGACGAAGCTCGTTTTGCCAAGAGACACCGCAAACACGAAAAGAGAATGTTGGATGAAGTGCAGGTCTATCAGGACGTGCAGGCGACGGAGGAAAGCCGACGCCGAGAGGGAAAAGCGCCCAGGGTGCGCTTCCTCAGTAGCGAGGAGCAACAGGCTTGGGAACGGCAATACCCAAAACCGCCTAGCGATGTTACGGGTGAAATCCCGCGTCGCGAGGGAGAGCAGCGATGAATCTCCGCCTCTTTCAGGAACTCATGGAGTTGAACCTGGCATTTGAGCACGTCATTCACGGCCTCCAGCGCATGGAGAAGGTGAAACTCTACCACAGCGACATAATCCGCTACGCCCGTGCGGACGTGGAAAGCGCTCGCGTGGACGCCAACCGGGAATTCTTCGACAACTTCGATGAGATCGTGGAAAACGATGCCGTGTGGGCTTATAAATTCCAGCGCGAATACAACAAGAAGATCAAAGACCCGGACGAAATCTATCTCGAAATCAAGGACTCCGAGGAGCGGCGCAAGAAAAAGGGATTGCCTCCGCGCCTGGTCGTCCTGCCCGGTTGGGATATGTCCGACGAAGATGCTCCCTGGACTCGTTCGCGCCAGGACCAGATCGAAGCCGACCTGAGAGCCGCATGGAGCAATGATCCCGTCGTGCTCACGGATGGAAAGGGTACGCCCGAGATGCAAGGGAAGACGGGGCAGATCAATTAAATTCGACGACGAATCGAGTTAAGGCTTCTGTAGGGCTAACTGTGGAGTCTCAAGAGGTTGTCCGGATCCAAGCGGGAGCGGCTGATCGGTGGAGCGTGGTTGAGACTA
>JBAVUV010000036.1:0-18955 GCA_049696955.1 Candidatus Sulfotelmatobacter sp.
GTTGATTGTAGGATTTCGTTCCGATGCCAGGGAACGGACAATCCGGTCAGAAGAATGAGGAATTGCTGAAGCTGCGCGAGGCGGCTTTGCAGCTAGGGGTTAGCTTTCCCACTATCAAGCAATGGATTTACAAGAAGAAGATTCGCAGCATTCAAACTGCGGGGGGACATCATCGTATTCCGCAAAGGGAAGTGGACCGTCTGCTTTTCAGAACGCGGGGAAGAACCGAGAAAGAGCGCGAGCTGGTGGTTCGGCGCGTCAGTGGCCGAAATCAACTGGTGGGGCGGATCGACTCGGTGCGCATTAGCGGGTTGATGGCTGAGGTGGCGATCTCCATTGGAGGTCAGCAGATTATATCGATCATCACCGCCCGCTCCGCACGCGAAATGCAATTGAAGCCCGGGCAGACTGCGGCCGCTTTGATAAAAGCTACGGAAGTAATGATTCTGCGCGTGACATGAGAAAGCCACTTTTATTTGTCGCCGTGATCTTCTTAGGAATGATCTGCTTAGGCGTGATCTGCTTAGGAATGATCGCGACCATGCTGGCTACGGTCAGCCAGGCTCAGCAGTTAACGGTTCAGCCTGAAGCCGGCGCGCAGAAGGTTTTGACGCGGGCTGATATCGAAACTTTGCCGCATATCAAAGTAGCGACTGCGATACACGGTACACCGGCAACGTTTGAGGGCGTAGCCCTTCAGTCGGTGCTGGAAAAAGCTGGAGTTCGATTTGGCGAGTCTCTTCGCGGCGCCCGAATGGCTTCCTGCTTGTTGGTGGAAGCTGCGGATGGCTATCGCGTGGTGATTGCGCTGCCCGAGATCGACCCAGCCTTTACCAACCAACAAATCCTTCTAGCTTTCTCAAAAGACGGTAAGCCGCTGGACGATAAGGAAGGCCCGTACCGCATCGTCATACCAGATGAGAAGAGGCCGGCGCGATGGGCCCGGCAAGTGACTGCATTAAAAATTGTCGACGTGAAGTGACGCCGGTCAGTCTTTCTGGATCATGACTTCGGTTGCCTTAACGACGGCAGTAACCGTGTCGCCCTGCTTGAGTTTTAGTTCATCGGCGCTGCGGCGAGTGATAGCACTCTCGATCAGGTTTTCCCCAACGCGCACCACCACATGAGCCATGATGTCGCCTAATTCGATTTCTTCGATTTTTCCGCGCAGTTTGTTTCTGGCTGAGATTGGCATGGGGTCATTATAAACGTCGTATATGTCAGGAGAAAGCTTATGAGGGTCCGCCGATTCGCCCTGATGTTCGCCGTAAGGTCAGCCGCGATGTTCGCCGCGATCAGTTTCATCTCAAGCGTATGCGTGGCACAGGAGCTAAGTGTCGCCGCCGCGGCGGACCTGCAATTCGCCATGCAGGATATTGCCGCTAGATTCCAGAAGGAAACCGGGAACACTGTGAAGGCTACCTACGGTTCATCAGGAAACTTTCTGCAGCAGATTCAGAATGGAGCCCCGTTCGATGTCTTCTTTTCGGCGAACCTCGACTACCCGAAGAAACTGGAGGCTGCCGGACTGACCGAACCCGGAAGCTATTCCGCCTACGCGATAGGCAAGATTGTGATTTGGGTGCCAAGCGATTCGAAAATCGATTTGAGTTCCGGGATGAAGGTTTTACTCGATCCCTCAGTGAAAAAGATTGCGATCGCAAATCCACTGCACGCCCCGTATGGGCAGGCTGCGGTCGCAGCGCTACGGCGGGAGAATATTTACGACAAATTGAAGGACAAGTTCGTGCTGGGGGAAAATATCTCGCAGACCGCTTCATTCGTGGTGTCGGGCGCGGCTGACATTGGCATTGTCGCTCTGTCGCTGGCGTTATCTCCCAACATGAAAGACAAAGGGCGCTATGCCGAAGTTCCCGCCGGGGAATATCCACCCATCGAGCAGGCGTGCGTCATACTTCGCTCCTCGAAAAACAAGAAGGTTGCACAGCAATTTGTAACGTTTGTGAAGACTCCGGCGATCCGCGATGTATTGAGAAGCTACGGTTTCGACGTGCCAGCGGACTCGGGTGATTGATATTGCGCTCGAGAAACCAGCTCGTTTTTAACGCGCTACACGCTGTAGCCCTTCCTGAGCGGGTGCGAACGTATGGGCCATGGCCAAGGCCGCGCGATATTGGTCAGTAGCCGCATCGCGCTCACCTTGTTTCTCTAGTAATTCGCCGAGAAGACAGTGGGCCTTAAAGGCGGGCCATTCCTCCACCGGGCCGGAGGCAAGATAGCGGCGCACCAGGCGGATGGCCAGGGGATAATCGCGGCCGCTGCGAAGTAAGATACTGGCTGCATCCATGAGTGCGGCGGGCCGATCCAGCGGACGCGACTCCATGGTATGCAGGGCTTGCTCCATCTCATCCAGGCGGCCGGTGTGTCTGTAGAAGCCGGCAAGACTCACCCAGGCTCGCGCCCCCCCGTGACTGGCGTCGATTGCTGCCCGATATTCCTTTTCCGCAACCGCATTGTCTTTTTTCTTTTGCGCGATGCGGGCTCTTACCCAATCCGCCATGGCGGGATTCATCGAAGCGAGAAGATCGGCTTGCGCGCGAGCTTTATCTTCTCCGCCGCCGACGATGCCCGGCGCTTCCAGATAAAACTCGGCAAGATCAGTGTGCGCTTCCCAGTTGCTGGGGTCGAACTCGACCGCCCTCTCAAACTCGGAGCGCACTTTCTTTGCGAGTCCCGCTGCCTTCAGAAATCCGGAGTGATCCGCCTTCTCACCATAGATACGACCGAGCCAGAGATGATAGAGACCATTATCGGGCGCGAGCGAGACGGCTTTCTCGCAGGCGGGAATCCCAGCATCCCAATCGTCGAGCTCGAAATCGGCGCGACAGAGCAGGTTATAGGCCTCCGCCGTCGGAGCGGTATGGATATGCTGTTCGAGAACTTGCATGGCCTGGTCGACCTGGCCGCCATCGAGAAGATCCTGCGGCGTGTCGGCCGCCGCCGGAAGCACCAACAGCATCAGCACCACGAGAACGCAAGCCGAACTCGAGTTCATGATGCCACAAGCACCGCGTCCCACCTGCATCCCTTGTGGCTCAGGAAAAATATCCCCGGAATAAAAATCGGTTCCTGCGGAGTACTTCATGACTTACTGAACCACCTTCACATGGGCGCCGTCAGTTAAGGGCTTGGAGTCCGCGGAGGAGAGCGCGACCTCGGAATGCTCCGGAAGTCCAGCAGTGATTTCCACTTGCGTGAGGTTTTGCAGGGAAACCTCAACGTCGCGGCGTTTCAGTTCGCCATCGACCACCTCGTAGACATACGGCTTGGTGTCGTCCATGCGCACCGCTTCGCGCGGCAGCGTAAGAACGCCGCTATGTTCCGCCGTGATAATGGTGACACCGACGTTAACATTGGGCAGAAGCCGGCGATCGTGATTGTCCACCGTAGAGGTGACCTCGCCTACATTGCGCGCGCCCCGTAGCTTCACGGTGGAGGGAACCGTACTGACCGTGCCATTCCAGATGCGTCCCGGCACCGCGTCCCAGGTGACTTCAATTTTCTGCCCGGTCGCGAGGCGCCCGATTTCAGGCTCGTCGACAAAGCTGCGCACCAACATCTTCGAGAGATCGCCTTCCTGCAGCAGCAAGTCTCCAGTCTGCACGTAAGCGCCTTGCTTGACGGGAAGGGTGTAGACAATACCGTCGAAAGGCGCACGCACGCTGGATTTGGCGAGAGCGTCTTCGGCCGCGTCATAAGCGGCCTGTGCTTCGGCACCTTGCGCCTGAACCTTTGCGGCTTCGGGTTTTGAGTAGCGTTCCTTCTGTTTTTGCTCCAGCAGAGTGGCGTCAGCCTGGGCACGCTGCACGGCTTCCTCGGCCTGCTGAACCTCACCCAGTGACGCCGAACCCTCCTGCTGCAGATGGTGTAGCGCGTCAAGGTTGCGCTGCGCGTTGGTTAGCGCGCTGCGAGCTTTGATCAGTTGCGCATCGAGAGTAAGAACTTCTTCCCGGGTACCGCCCGTGGTCAGGTCTGCCTCGTCGGCTTGCGCGGCCTTTATCTGGGCCTGCGCGCGCGCCGCCTGGCTGCGCAAGTCGCTATCATCCAGTTGCAACAGCAGCTGGCCTTTGCGGACGTGATCGCCTTCTTTCACCAGCAGACGCTTTACCGTAGTGGCGTCCGGCGAGTGAGCTTCGAAATTCTGAATGGGTTCGATCTTGCCGTTGGTCGAAATCAAACTGCGGATGGATCCGCGTTCCACGGAGGCGGTACGCACCTTCAGCGGGGTTTGCCGGTGGATGAAGGGAATGGTTGCAAGTGCCGCGAGCACGCCCACGGTTATCCAGGTGCGGCTCTTGCGCGAGGCGGGTCGTCCATTCGAATTGTTGGTTGCGGCCAACTTGTTATCTTTCAGGATGCGGCGGGGACAACTGCAAGCATTAATTTACCACTGCGGCGACTGCCAAAGATGCGCCCTTTCCCAGGCCGTTGCATGGTTAGATGCTGGCGGTCTTTCGCGGATGCTTTGAAACCCCTCGGTTGAAACAGGTCTCGACTTGCGGTCGCTGATTTGGCGGTTGCCGTTATGCGTGACCCAGCCGCTACAATAGTTTTATGCAAAAATCGCCACGCTATACGCCTGAGCATGCTGAATCCGGGCTGGATCACAAGTTTCCCGAGATCGAGACTTGGCCCAATCAGTTTCCTGGATACGAGATTGTGATCGATGACCCGGAGTTTACCTCTGTGTGTCCGAAGACGGGACTGCCGGATTTCGGTGTGATCACGCTGCGTTATCAGCCGCACAAAGACTGCCTGGAATTGAAATCGTATAAAGAATATTTGCAGTCCTATCGCAACCTGGGAATTTTTCAGGAGAACGTCGTGAACCAGGTGCTGAAAGATGTAGTGCAATGGGCCAAGCCAGTATGGGCCGAAGTGAAGGGCGATTTTCGTCCACGGGGTGGCATTTCGACGACGGTAGTGGCGAGGTGGCCGCTAGGTAAGAAACCGAAGCAATCTTGATCTAACTGTAACGAAGGTCGTGCTATATTCGCTCGACCTCGTGACTTCAGCGAACCTCCATCCGCGCACGGCGCTGATTCTGTTGACCGCGCTGAATCTGTTGAACTATGTGGACCGCTCGGTGCTGTTCGCGGTACAGCCGCTGGTGCAGAGCGAATTTAATCTGAGCAATACGCAGGTCGGCTATCTCACCAGCGCATTTCTACTGTTCTATATGGTGGCAGCGCCATTCGTGGGTCCGCTGGCCGACCGCTATTCGCGCAAGAAAATTATCGTCGGCGGCGCGATCTTCTGGAGCGGGCTCACGCTGCTCACCGCAGTCACGCACACTTATACCGAACTGCTGATACGGCACACTCTGGTTGGAATTGGCGAGGCAACGTTCGTGACGATTGCTCCCACCTTCGTTGCCGATTTGTTTCCGGAAGAGAAGCGAGGCCGCATCCTCGGCGTGTTTTATCTGGCGATTCCCGTGGGCACAGCGGCTGGATATTTGTTGGGCGGCAAGCTGGGTGCGCAACATGGTTGGAGATTTCCGTTTTATGTTGCCGCCGCGCCGGGATTTCTGTTGGCTCTGGCCGTGTTGTTCTTGCGGGAGCCCGAGCGAGGACAGTTCGACACGGAGAAAGAAACTCCAGAGCGGGGAACTTTAACGGGTCTGGCACGGAATCCCGCATTCTGGACTTCGACGCTCGGCATGGCAATGATGACCTTCGCCCTGGGGGGAATCCAGGTGTGGATGCCGACATTTTTATCCCGTGCTCGCGGCTACTCGCTGGAGTCAGCGAATTTCATGTTCGGCATTGTGATTGTGATCGATGGAATTCTAGCCTCGCTCGCTGGGGGCTGGCTCGGCGATTATCTTTTGCCCCGCATGAAGGGCGCTTATTACTTTGTCTCTGCGGCAAGCATGGCGCTGGGCGTGCCGTTCATGATCGTGGCACTTTTCACGCGAGGTCCGATAATGCTGCCAGCGATTGCTGTGGCGGCTTTCTTCCTGTTGCTGAATACGTCGCCGCTGAATGCCGCGGTGATCAACTCCGTCGGAGCGCACATTCGAGCCACTGCTCTGGCGGTAAACATCTTCATTTTTCATTTGCTCGGCGATGTACCCTCGCCAACCCTCATGGGTTACGTGGCCGATAAACGTTCCCTGCAGGCAGCGTTCGTGTTGCCGGTGATCGCGATGGTGGCCTCCTCTGCCATACTGTTCTACGGGATGAAATTTGCGCCCGTACAGAACCGTGGCGCGCGGACGGGGACTGCCTGAGCGGGATGCATTACTTTCATTGGATTACCGGGACAATTCTCGCCCTGGCCTGGTTCTCGCGCATCGTGGATGCCGCCCTCGGCATGCCTAGTGTTGCCAACGTTTCTCAGCCGCAATGGAACCGTAACTCCGTTACAGCATCGGGGAATCCGCGTGTCTCGATCATCGTGCCGGCGCGGAACGAAGAAGACGACATCGAGCAAACTCTTACCCTCTTACTCGAACTTGACTACGACAATTATGAAGTGATTGCAGTGAACGACCGATCGACAGATCGTACCGGCGAGATTATGGAAGAGGTGGCCGCACGCGCCGGCACTCCCGACCGTCTTCGCGTCTTGCAGCATCGGGAATTACCTGCGGGATGGTTGGGAAAAGCGCACGCCATGTGGACTGCTACCAATGCAGCCACCGGCGACTGGCTTCTGTTCACCGATGCCGATGTGTTGTTCAAGCCGGATTCCGTGCGGCGGGCGCTGGCTTATGCCGAGGCTGAACAGGCCGACCATGTTGTCTTATTCCCGCAGATGATCATGAAGACCCCGGGCGAATACATGATGATCGCGTTTTTTCAGACTATGTTCGTCTTCGGCCACCGTCCGTGGAAAGTAGCGGACCCGAAATCGCGCGATCACATGGGCGTGGGTGCTTTCAATTTGATTCGGCGCAGCGTTTACGAATCAATCGGTACCTACCAAAGATTGCGCATGGAAGTGCTCGACGATATGAAGCTGGGTAAGGTGGTGAAAAATGCCGGGTTCGCGCAACGCAATGTCTTTGGCGGAGATTTGATTTCGATTCGCTGGGCGAATGGTGCAATGGGTGTGGTGAACAATCTCACGAAAAATTTCTTCGCCGTATTGTCTTTCCAATGGCCGCGCACGCTTATCTCGGCTTTCGGTCTCGCCTTCCTCAATCTCATGCCGTTTCTCGGAGTGTGGCTGGCGCATGGATGGGAACGTTTACCTTACGCGGTGGCTCTGGGATCGATGTTTTCGATTTATGTTGGCATGTCCTGGCGGTCGGGTGTTCCGGCTTATTACTTTCTCCTCCATCCGGTGAGCACGGCGCTATTTATCTACACGTTGCTGCGCTCCATGTTTCTCACCCTGTGGAATGACGGAATCATATGGCGAGGAACGAGGTATCCCTTGGAAGAGTTGCGGAAGGGGATGGTGTAACGGGGCGCGTATTTCCCGGTGCGAATTTCAGAGACTAGCGAGTTGCCACGGAAAAGAGGAGAATTCGGCCAGCTTGCGAAAGTCTTTTTCGTTAGCCGTGATCACGAGAACACCCATGCGGGCAGCGCACATCGCGATCAGCGCATCGTTGGTGAGTCGGCCCCGGCCAATTTGTTCGTAATCGTACTTGATCGCTACTCGCGCCAGTACTTGGCCGGCCTGGATCCAGTCGTTAAGATCGGGCACCACGATCCTACCGGCCTTTCCAAAATGCCGTTCCAGTTGTTCCACATCATGCCGGTCCCGAGCCCCAGCTCCCGCATATAGTTCCTCGAGCACAACCGCACTCAGCCACAACACCGTGCCGGCGGTAATTCGTTCGAGGCGGAGTGCGGCGTCCTCGCCTCGCAGAGCAGCAATGTAAATTGAAGAGTCGAGCAGAACGTGCTGCATTAGTCATCCAGGGCGCCGTAGACATCCCTAATATTGGCGCCGCTCCTGATAAATCGCGCGTTCGCCTCATGGGCCAGGCGGTTACTTTGTTCTTCGGCAATCGCCAGGTCCAATGCCCGCTCAATGGTTTCTGTTTCTGTTTTAGCCTGCAACGCTTTTTGGGCGCGCTTGATCTTCCTCGAGTCCAGCTGAAAGTGCTTATGCGATCGCTTTCTGGCTATAGTCATTCGTAATTCCCCCTGGCTCGATAGAGATACTACGAATGTACATGTATTCGATAGTTATGTACATAACTTACTGCGGCGGTTCGCCGCTCACATCGGCTTCGTTGCCATAGGTCACAGTAGTCGCCGCTGTGCCGTAGGTTTTGGCGGGCTTCTTCGTGGGACGCATGCGGCCCGCGCTGTAGTGGCCTTGTTTCTCCACGTCGTAATTCTTGGGCATGGGCGGAATCAGGGTTGAGCCGCCAGTCAACTGGCTGACGCGCTTCAGGATGATCTCGGCCCGTCCGTCGTAGAGCTTAACCGGACCGTGGATTTCGATGACGCGCCCTTCGAGGCGCCGGACATCGCCCACATCTTTAAGATCGGAGCCGAAGACTACAACCGAAAACGGGCAAGCTGCTCGCTCCTCGCAGAAGCCGATGAAATGGGTTCCTTTGGCTCCGGCTTTCACATGCAACACTTTTCCCGTGATGCATTTCGTTTCTCCGACGTGCTGGGCGGCCTGGCCAATGGAAAGACAGTCGGAGGCGACGAGAAACGGTGGGCAGAGCAAAATAGCCAGCGTGGCGAGATAGAGGCAGGCAGCGGGTCTTCGTCCGTCGGAACAGCCACTAGCCTGACCTGGGCTGGCCGAAGGGTCGGCCATCCTTACATCCGATGAGATCGACGCGCGCATGTCACGATTCTACGAGTGAAGTATCGGCAGGCGGCGCAGGCAACGAGAAAAAGGCGAGCGGTTTCCCGGAATGAAACGGCACAATCGAAATCCGAGGAAGTCTTCGCGCCCGAGCTTGAGGCTCGGACGGCGCTGGGCGGCACGGCTTAAGCCGTGCCCTTCCCAAACCATGTGTGACGGGCGGAAAGTGTTACTTGAAGCCCTTCACCGCCGCGGTTTCGTCGTCCTTGACATCGAAAACGGTGTAGAGCTTGGTGATTTGCAGCAGGTCGTGAACTTTCTTGGTCAGGTGCAGCAGTTTCAGTTCGCCGCCCTGGTTCTTGGTGGTGGTGAAGGCGCTGACCAGTTCGCCGATGCCGGAGCTGTCGATGTAATTTACTTCGGCCAGGTTCAAGATGATCTTCTTGTTGCCTTTGGAAAGCAGATCGCGTACGGTGTCGCGCAAGGTAACGCTGCCCTCGCCCAGAGTGATCCGTCCACTGCAGTCCACAATGGTGACTCCGTCCACCTGCCGAGTGCTTAGTTTCATGCTCACTGAGACCCCTCCTTCTTGCCCACGGATGATCCGTGAACGTGCTTGATCAATTTCACTTCGGTACCTGTCTGGGACGGGCGGATTTCCACCACATCCATAAAAGAGCGCATGAGAAAAATGCCACGGCCTGATGTCTTGAGCAGATTTTCCGGAGCGAGCGGATTCGGAATGCCGTTCAAGTCAATACCTTTGCCTTGGTCGCGAATGGTGATGACGAAGTCTTCAGCAGTTCGCTCGAAGGCCAGGATTACTTTCTTGTCAGGTGCATATTTGTTGCCGTGAAGGACGGCGTTCACCGCGCCCTCGCGCACCGCCATGGAAATCTGCATCACTTCGTCTTCCCCAAAGCCTAATTCCGTGGCAATGCGGGTGGCGCTTTCTTCCGCATGGTCCACCGTTTCCAAAGTGGAATCGAGCGTATAGGAGACCTGTTGCTCCATGATGATAGAGACGTCTTAGACCCGCACCTGTCTTCTGAGTTGCCCGTTAGGGCTCGCCGCAGGCCGCATGCAGCGAATGCGGTAGTTTGCCTGTCGAAGCATGGAGTTGTCAACGAGAGCGTCGTTTTGCGGCGATGGCAACATTAGAAATGTGCCGCCCCAACCGCCGGGCCAGACTCGCCAGAACGATATAATTGTACCCCGTGAGCCCCGTGCTGAGCGCTCGAATTCGGCGCTTCCTGCGGCGATTGCTGCTGGTAACGCTGTTGTCGTTGGCAGGAGTGACGCTGATCGCCTATGCCTTGGATTACGCCGTTTTCCGTTATCGCGTGGCGGCAAGCGCAGCCTTCGGACAAGTCACAGTCACCACTTACGACGCAGTGCAGCAGAAGAGTGGCAAGACCGTATTCATCTTCAATCCACCCCAGGCTCAGACCTGTGTGAACTCTCTATTTCCCCGCGCCGGGTATGTTCCTTGCTGGTATCTACAGCGCCACGCTGAACAGCGTACGGATATCTAATGTGCGGTCGCAGATTCTATGATCAAACTTGCATATTGCATCACCAAGAAGGCCGGACTAAGCGACGAGGAGTTCTTCCGCTACTGGCAGGAAATTCATGGTCCCATCGGAGCTCGCATTCCGCACCTGCGCAGATTGACGCAGAGCCGCCGCCTTACGATTCCCGGCGACAGCCGGCCGCCCGACTTCGACGGAATGGCAGAGCTTTGGTTCGATGATATCGACTCATTGCTCGCGGCGCGAAAATCTCCAGAATGGAAAGCCTCCGGCGACGACGAAACCAATTTCATCGATCGCGACAAAACGGCATATTTCATCTGCCAGGAGCACGTAATCCTACAGCGCGATCCCGAGCCCTCTACAGATATCTAACCAGAGATATCTAACCAACTGGTTAAATTCAACCATCTGGTGCTTTTCAACCACCCTTAAGTCGCGCGGAATCAACGGCCTGCGCGGGCATCGTGGAGGCGTATCGCCTCATCTAATGCACTAAAGAGGCAAGAAGGATTGGCTAGGAGGATAAGTACTTTTATGAAGCTGTTACAGGGATTCGGAAGCTTGTTCCTGGCAGCGCTTTTATCTGCGCCCGCATGGGCAAGCAATAATGCGAGCTCAAATTCAGCTGTGCCGGGAACTTTAAATTATGTCGAAGGGCAGGCGTTTTTTGACAACCAGCCCCTCGGCCACGATTCAGTTGGCAAAGCGACACTGGAAGTTGGTCAGTTTGCGAATACCGATACGGGCAAGGCGGAAATTCTGCTGACCCCGGGAGTGTTCTTGCGCGAGGGGGACAACACCTCCATAAAGATGGTGGCTGCGGGCCTTGCGGATACACAGATAAATGTGGTGCAGGGTCATGCGATGATCGAGGTTGATCAGATCTACCCGCAGAATGATCTGCGCATCGTCGAAGGAAATGCGACTGCGAGAATCATGAAGCCGGGACTTTACGACTTTGATTTCCAACAGAATCAAATGCGCGTATTTGATGGCGAGGCTATGGTTCAGGTGGGCGACAGGCAGATCAAGTTGAAAGCTGACCACGAACTCGCTGTGGCAGCGAACGCTTCGGAGAAAACCGAAAAGTTCGATAAGAAAGCCATGAACGGCGACGATCTCTATCGATGGAGCAGTCTGCGGTCGGACTATGAGGCCGAGGCCAACGTGGATGCCGCCCGTATAGTAGCCGCTGACGGTTGGGGTCCGGGATACTGGGGCGCTGGCTTCTGGGGTCCGGGTTGGGGCTTTGGCGGTTGGGGTTGGGATCCATGGTTCGGGGCCTATACCTTCCTACCTATGGACGGAATTTTCTACAGCCCGTTTGGTTGGGGATTCTATTCGCCCGGGTTTGTATATCGGGCTCCGTTCTACGGCGGTCATTTCTACCACACGTTTAATGCGGCAAACGTCCGCGCCTGGGGGCCGGGACCGCACTACGCAACCAGTAGCGCCTATTCTCACGGCGTCTACACCGGAGCAGGAGCCGAGCGTGGCGCTTTCCACTCCGGGGCAACCATGGCTCGTGCTGGAGGCTTCGGTGGAGGTGGGTTCCACGGCGGCGGCTTTGAAGGCGGCGGCTTCCACGGTGGTGGAGGCGGCTTCGGCGGCGGTGGCCACGGACGCTGAAACA
The DNA here is from genome assembly GCA_049696955.1 of Candidatus Sulfotelmatobacter sp. GTDB lineage: Bacteria > Acidobacteriota > Terriglobia > Terriglobales > Acidobacteriaceae > Sulfotelmatobacter. The sequence continues at coordinate 11,920 of JBAVUV010000036.1, forward strand.
GCTAAGGGCGAAAGCGGAGCGCAAATTGCGCTCCGCTTTTTTTGCCCCATGTTCGTCTACAATGGCGTTCACTCAAAATCAATCGAGGGATGCTCATGGCTGGCAAGCTCCGCTTCGCACCGCATGCATTCATAGTGATCCTTGTTTGTGTCTCTGCTTTTTCGATTCCCTGTGCTGCCGCTTCCGCATCGGCGAAGACAGCGTCGCCTTCCGACCCGCGGTTGCAAAAGGCATACCGTTTCCAGCAAGGTGGTTGGACCTACGTTCACCTGGAAGGCTCGCCCTCCGCTATCGGCTACCAGCACGGCTATCTGCTGGCTCCGGAAATTGCCGATGCGCTCGAGGCCATCAAGCTTTTCGACACCCACGAGACCCAGCGCGACTGGGAATTCTTTCGCAAGACCGCGCGCGAGATGCTCTGGCCGCATATCGACGCTGAATATCAGCAGGAACTGCAGGGCATCGCTGACGGCGTGAAGGCCCATGGCGTCGACCTGGATGTGTATGACATTGTCGCTCTGAACGCGTTTGAAGAAGTGCCGGACTACTACGTGCCGTGGCTGAACAAGCGCGAGAAGCAGGCGGGCGCGCCGAAGCTGAAGGCTCCGGGCGATTGCAGCGCGTTCATCGCCACTGGCGCTTACACAAAGGATCACCAGATCGTAATCGCGCATAATAATTGGACAAGTTATCTCGCCGGCGAGCGCTGGGTGGTCATCTTCGATATTCTGCCCCAGCACGGCCAGCGGATATTGATGGACGGCTTTCCCGGAGTAATCACTAGCGACGATGATTTCGGCGTGAACGCGGCCGGTATCATGATCACCGAAACAACGATGACGCAATTCGAAGGCTGGGATCCGAATGGCAAGCCCGAGTTCATGCGCTCCCGCAAGGCGCTGCAATACGCCGAGAGCATCGACGACTACGTGCGGATTATTAAAGAAGGGAACAACGGCGGATATGCCAACGACTGGCTGATCGGCGACCGCAAGACCGGTGAGATCGCCTATCTCGAATTAGGGTTGAAGAACACACCGCTTTGGCGAACCAAAGATGGATACTTTGTCAGCTCGAACTTCCCGCGCGATCCCAAACTGATTCGTGAAGAGACGGACGGATTCGATGTGAGCGATATGTCGTCATCGATGAACGCCCGCCATGTGCGCGCCGAAGAAATGGTGCAGCATGCCAAGGGAACAATCGACGTGCAGATGGCAGAGAGTTTTCTAGCGGACCATTTCGATAGTTTCGAGAAAAAGACTCAACCCGATGAGCGCTCTCTCTGTGGCCACGTGGATGCCTCACCGCGCGGCGTTAAGGAGTGGGGATGGGATGCCTACAATCCCGGAGGCGCTGTGCAAGGAAAAGCCACCGACAGCTCAATGGCAGCAAACATGAGCTTCCTGGCGAGGGCGGGACATCCCTGCGGCGCGGATTTTGTGGCCGCTGATTTCCTGGAGCAGCATCCCGAATACGCGTGGCAAAAACCGCTGCTGCACGATATGAAAGCCGGACCGTGGACGAAATTCCAAGCCGGAGAAAAGGGCCGATAGTTCTGCAATTTCCATGTAGAGACAGCCGCCTCGGCTGTCCCGCCAGGGCGCAGCCCGGCGGAATCTGAGGCGGTTTTGCAAAACAGCGAGGATAGAGGATAAATGAAAGAAACCGTGCAGCAATACATCCAGCGGATCAGCGGCTATGCCGAAGGCAAGCAGCCCCTGGCAGTGCAGGCGATCACCGCAAAGAAACTCGAACGCCTCATCAAAGGCAAATCCGCGGCAAAATTGCGTAAGCGCCCGGCTCCCGAAAAATGGTCAGTCAACGAGATCCTCGCGCACCTTGCCGACACGGAAATCGTCGCCAGCTTTCGCATGCGACTGATTCTGGGCGCGCCGGGAACACCGATTCCTGCCTTCGATCAGGATGCCTGGGTCGTCAGCGAACACTATGAGAAACGCGATCCCCGCAAATCCCTCGAGCAATTCCGCATGCTTCGCGAAGCGAACCTTGCGCTGCTCAAATCGCTCACCCCAGAACAGTGGAAGCATTTTGGCATGCATGCCGAACGCGGCCAGGAAACCATTGAGCATATCGTCCGCATGTTCGCCGGGCACGATATCAATCACCTGCAACAGGTCGAGCGCATTCTGGCAGGGAAGTGAAGGACGAACCCATTTTATTTCTGTTTTGTTTCGCTCGTTGGCTTCTTGCTTGACACGCGGCCACGCAGAAGAAAATCCGATGGATTACTCCTGAAAATGCGCGTCCGGAGCGGCAGGGAAGCGTGCTACCGTCACGTTAGGTTCTGGATCGCAATCACTCAGAATCGTGACTGACAAGGCGTTTCCCATGATCACGAAAGCTTGCACGAACGGCAAGTGCCCCGCCTACGCTCACTTCGTTTACACCGTAGCCATGCGTTGCGTCCTCTGCCGGTGCGATCTGAAAAGCGCACAGCGGATCAGCGAAGCCGTTGCGGACGTTCGCGATCGTGCGCGTCCCGGTGGTACAGCGCTGTCGAGGAAATCTGCGGCGTCACACTCGGGACGGTAAAAGAAATCGTGGCGCCCAGATGTTGCCGCTAAGAAAATCACCATCGTCGTTGTGGATTAATTAGTTGATTCCGAACTTGCTGCGGCCCTATGCCATTCGGAGTAGGTGTCCTCCTCTTGACCGTGGTGAGGAACCAGAAACAGGATTCTGGAGCGCGCCCGCATGGAAAAATGCTGGGGCAACCATACCCCCGGAGCCACCGGTTCATTCTCCAGTTCAAATTGCGTACCCGGTTCCACTTCTGCGAGAAAGCCTGCCATGAATACGCGATGAGTGACTTGGGCTTCCACTTTCACCCACTGAAAAGAGGCTCGGTCGATCCACAGTTTGCCTTCCATCCCGGTTAAAGCCTCGCTCTCCATATTCGGCGGACGGTAGCCGGGGCGCGGGGTCGCCTTCAGAACATAAACCTCATGACCATCCAGGTTCGTTTCACCCACTACGTTAAAAGCGAAGGCCTTCGCCATCTGTTCCATCAGTAGATGGTTGCGTCTTCGTTGCTTTTCGTATTTCGCTATGCGATTGGCTCTTTGTCGCGGCGATTCCTTCTTCCGTTCGGAAACCGTATTTTCCAACCTCTGTTTTTCGGACGCCGCTTGTGCCGGCGTTAACGGCTTGCCGTTGATCGCCACTAGGCGCTGGTAGGAAGAGCCGAGAATCATGGTGTCTTCGTAGGTTTTGCTTCCGCTGGCTTCACGATCCCGTTCAAGGCAATCAAATTGAGGCGTAGCTTCCCAGTCCCTTTTATTGGCTTCGACCGAGTGCTGAATAATCTCATCGGCATTGTCCTGACCCATCGCCCATCCGGATGACGCCAGAATCACTGCGAGCAATAAAGCCAACATCGACCATGACCTCCGCAGGAAAAACGAAAACGCACAACTGAAAGCTAGTTAGACGCCGCCCACCGGAGTAGGGTATATCGTGTCACGATAAAAGATTGAGCCTTCGTGTACCTGCTTGGCATAAACCGCGAGTTTGTGACAGCATTGGCAAACATATGGCCGCCGGAGGCATCCACCTACAGTGCCAGATCGCGAGGTTGTCCCAAGTCAGCCCACTACTAGCTCCAGCAGCGCCCTGCAATGGCCCGACATCCAGGATTACGGCATCATCGGCGACTGCCGGTCGGCCGCGTTGGTGTCAAAGTACGGATCTATTGACTGGCTCTGTTGGCCGCGCTTCGACAAGCCTTCTATCTTTGCTGCGCTCCTCGATCGAGAGCGAGGCGGACATTGGCGAATTTCCCCCTCCAGCGACGCCGCCATTGAACGCCGCTACCTGCCAAATTCGAATGTGCTCGAAACCCGCTTTAACAGTGCCACAGGCGCTGCCATTCTTACGGATGTGATGCCCGGTACGGCCCATGCCTCCCGCGAGAACATCCTCGTGCCGGATTACGAAATCCTGCGCAGAATTACCTGCATAACGGGCGAGTTTGAACTCGAAATTGAATTTAGCCCGATGGCGGACTATGGCAAGGACAAAGTGCAGATTCGACAATTCCGCCGACTGGGGCTGAGATTTTCCCTTGGGCGGGGCGTCTATTTTTTGCGCAGTAGTGTCGCCCTGACAATTGCCGACGGAGTGGCCCGCGCTCACGTCTCTATGCGCGCCGGAGAGAACTTGCGCTTCTCCTTCAGTTACTCCGAACAGGCTCCTGCCGTCCTTCCGCCAGTCGACTCCTCGCTCGATGACCGGATCGACCTTTCAGCAAAAGCCTGGCAACAATGGAGCAGTCACGCCGTCTACGACGGCGAATATCGAGAAGCGGTAATGCGCAGCGCACTCGCGCTCAAACTGCTGAGCTACGCGCCCTCGGGTGCGATAATCGCCGCGGCCACTACGTCTCTTCCCGAGCTGATCGGCGGAGATTTGAACTGGGACTACCGCTTCTGCTGGTTGCGTGACGCTTCTTTCACCATCCGGGCGCTCCTGGAACTCGATTACTGGGATGAGGCCGAAGACTTCCTCGATTGGCTGCTGCATGCAACACGCCTGACTCAGCCCAAACTGAGAATCCTATATTCGCTATATGGAGATAAAGCTCCCGTGGAGCGGCAATTGAATTACTTGAGCGGATACCGCGGATCGTCCCCGGTGCGCGTTGGAAACGCGGCGCGAGATCAACTCCAACTGGATGTTTATGGCGAGGTGATTGATGCGGCCGCTCAATTCGCATTTCATGGCGGCTCCCTTGACCGCGAAATGCAAAAAGCATTAATCGGCTTCGGAGACTACGTAGCTCAAAATTGGGACCAGCCCGACGAAGGCATTTGGGAGCCGCGGTGCGGACGTCAAAACCATACCCATTCACGGGTCTTGTGTTGGACCGCCATGGATCGCCTTGTCCGGCTTGCTGAGTGCGGTATGTTGAGACGTGCGCCGGTCGAGAAGTACAAGAACATCAGCAACACCATCCGGCGCCAGATCGAGGAACGTGCCTGGAACGAACAACTGCAGAGCTATGTCAGTGTGCTTGACGGTGATCAGCTGGATTCCAGTCTCCTCCTGCTTTCCTGGTATGGTTTCGCCGAGGCGGGATCGCCCCGCATGCGCGGCACTTACCGCGCGATCCGGCAATATCTCAGTACGCCAGAAGGTCTTCTCTACCGTTTTCAAAGGCCCAAGCCGGAAGGCACATTTGCAATCTGCAGTTTCTGGGAGGTGGAATATCTCGCCATGGGAGGCGGTTCCCTGGACGATGCTCGCCAACTCTTCGGGCGATTAACCAAGTATCAAAACGACCTGGGTTTGTACGGTGAAGAAATCGATGCCAGGACCGGCACGGCATTGGGAAACTTTCCCCAGGCATTCACCCACGTGGGCCTCATCGGCGCGGCTCTATCCATCTCGCAACGTGAAAAAGGGGAACAGCAACTCGCGCATCGTCCCCCCGCGGCAACCAAAAATGCCCCATCGGAGACTGCGTCGTGAACTGGACAAGCTGGCTGCTGTCAGGATTTCTTGCAACGATCGCCTTATCCACGATCTTGTCCCTCAGCCAGGGACTTGGCCTCACGCGAATGAACCTACCCTATCTGATCGGGACCTTCGTCACTCCGCAACGCGAAAGAGCCAAAGTCTACGGGTTCCTAATTCATCTGGTGTTCGGTCTGTTTTTTTCTATTTTTTACGTTTTGGTTTTTGAGGCGCGGCACATGGCGAATTGGTGGTTTGGTGCACTGCTTGGACTGGCGCACGCGTTAACCATCTTGACCGTAGGAATGTCGTTGATGCCCGGAATTCATCCCCGAATGGCAAGCGAACAGCACGGCCTTAACGCAAACCGCCAACTCGAGCCCCCCGGGTTCATGGCGTTGAACTACGGAATACGGACTCCCGTTTCCGTCTTCCTCGCTCATGCCGCATTTGGCGCGATATTAGGATCGCTCTACCATCTCAGCGGGTAGTTTTCCTTCGGATGCGCACAATTCCGACTACACTTTAGTCGCGGTCAACTTTGATAGAGCGGCATTGCACCGTGAAATCTCTCCAGAAATATAATCCGGCTGCGCCGCGTCAAATTGCGCCAGCGGCGCTTTTTCCCTCAGCTGCAACCATGTGTCCAGGCTCTTCTGATACCAGGACCGGGCTTCGCCCCAACTCGCGATTCTTGCCGTCTTCGACCGGCCATGCTCCTGCGCCAGACGCGAGTAAGCTTCCGCTAGCGCCGAACGTGCATAGGCCAGGTCGGAAGGCTTAAAGGCAGTATCAGCGCGGTCAGCGGCAACCAATGCTTCGAGAATCCGAACCGCCTCGTGAGCCGACTGAATACCCTGCTGAGCTTTGCCTTCCGCGGCAAGCGCCTTTCCCATGCTCATGTAGCACTTGCCGAGGTAACGCATCGCGAGCACGTCGTGTGGATCGGCTAAAGTCAGCTTTCGGTATCCTGCGAGCCCGGCCTGGAGGTGAGGCAAAGCCTGCCCGGGAAGGTTCTTTTCCTCGAGGTAATATCCGGTCCAATATTCATTCTCCAGCACGAACTGCTGGAGTCTGGCGTTCTGCGGGTCGGCCTTGGCCTGCGGAACCAGGATGTCATGGGCTTTCCCTTGCAGCGAAATCGCTGCATCCAGATCGCCCTTCAAGTGCTCAACGCCCGCCATATACCCGTACACGCCGGCAAGCCTGGTTTGAACGCCTGCCTGGAACGCGGGTGAGCCGCCAGTTATGGCCTCGCGAATAGCCGCCGACCTCCGGTAATACTCCAACGCCCCGGCGACATCGCCCATATCACCCAGACACTGCGCCATCGCGAAACAAACTCCGGCAAAAGTATCTTGCGCTTTGGGATCGTCCTTCCGGTCACCCGCCAACTTCTCCGTGATCGGATAGGCCCGCCGCAGAGCTTCGAAAGCCGCCGGAAAATTGTTCGCCGCTCTGAGGGCAAAACCCAGTTTCACGTAGACGCCCGCCAAAGCTGCTCGATCCTCCGCCGAACCCCGTTGATCCCCCGCCAGCACGCGCCGGATCTGTAAAG
>JBAVUV010000037.1:0-3077 GCA_049696955.1 Candidatus Sulfotelmatobacter sp.
TACTCTAATGGCATGCGATACTCGGCGAAACACAAGGCGCAGAACCACGAGAATATTCTTTCCGTGGCCGCTCGCTCCTTCCGCAAGCACGGCGGAAGCAGCGGCATCGGAACGGTGATGAAGAAGACGGGCCTTACGAAAGGGGGCTTCTACCGGCACTTTAGGAGCAAGGACGACCTCTTCGTTGGAGCGGTGGCACGAGCAGTCGATGAGGCGGGAAAAGCCATGGTGGAGGTTGCAAGGTCCGCGCCCGAAGGTCAGGCTCTGCGGGCCATCATCGAACGCTATCTAAGCGCGAGCCACGCGAAGTCGATGGGAACCGGTTGCGCGTTTTCCGCCCTCGGGCCGGAGTTCGCACGAAAGCCATTGCCAGTGCGGAAACGGATTGAAGCGTTGCTGGAAGAGTATCGGGAACGACTATTGCCGTTTATTCCTGGTCAGACGCGAGAAGAAAGACTAATGAAGTGCAGGTTGTTGTTCCCGAGTATGGCGGGGGCATTGATGATGGCCCGCGTTACTGCGTCTCCTCAAAGACGTGAGCAGATGTTGATGGAGGCGAGGAACTTCTTCATAAAGTGCTTCGCTGAAGAGTAAAGGTTTTGTCCGGAAGAATATGATCGTGCTCTCTTTTGAGCAAGGGAACCTTACCAAATAGACCACGGATGAAGTCGAGGCGACAGAACGGAAATGAGAGTGGAAACGATATAAGCGAGTAAGGAGAAGATCCACCATGACGGGCGACCCGATTTGGATGAAATCTCTGCTGGCGGTCCACGTGACGGCCGGTTTCGGTGCCTTTCTGCTTGCTCCCGTGGCGCTGATGACTGCCAAGGGCGGCAAACAGCACAAGCGGTGGGGAATGGTTTACCTGTGGTGCATGGGCCTGGTGGCTCTGACCGCGCTGCCACTGGCATTGTTCCGGCCGGTGCTGTTTCTTGCGCTGGTAGCGATTCTGTCATTTTATCTCGCGTTCACCGGCTATCGCGTGCTGAAGCTCAAGAGTCTCGCCGGCGGCAGCGCGCAGCCTGTGGATTGGATCGTGACCGGTGCCTGTTTCTTTTCTTCTGCGGCGCTGCTGTTGCTGGCCGTGTTGCGTCCGGCGCTGGTGCAGCATATGGGCATTGTGGCGATTCTGTTCGGCGCCTTGGGCATGCGCGCATCAGGAATGCACATGCTCAGCTTCGTGCGCAACCCCGCAGACAAGATGTCTTGGTTGTACCAGCACTTTCAGCATTTTATTGCCAGTTACATCGCGGCATGGACGGCGTTTAGCACGGTGACGCTGCCGCAACTCTTCGGCCATACTTTGTGGTTGTGGATCTGGCCGTCGGCCATCGGTGTGCCCGCCATCCTCCTGACGACGGCTTATTACAAGCGGAAATTCACCCCGCGCGAGCGAGCAGTGACCACAGTTACGGTGTAAGACCGGCAGCATCCCGCCCTGGCCGATGCCGAATCTGGGTGGGATCGGGCGGAAGTTGAAAGCGCAACGGGATCGAGCGCAAAAAGAGGTGGAGAGGCTGAACGCCGCTCTGACGGCCTTGGGCCAACCTGGGAAGTGGGAACGGAAGATCGAGGCGAGTTCTGGCCGCCAGAAAACGAAAACCTATGTCAGCTGCCGCTCGCAAGAAAATCGCTGCGGCTCAACGTGCGCGCTGGGCAAAATGGAGGAAAAGCAAGCAAAACAAGTGATGGGAAGAACGGCGAAGCGCAGTGTTTATCGTTGCACGAAACCCCCTTAATAAGGGGGCTTTGTGCAATAAAATGTTGCGTCAGGCCGTCCTGAGTGTTACTATATAACACAAAACTCCCTTATTGAGGGGGTTTTGTGAATGGACAAGTCTATGGAGGTCCAAACTCGCTCCTTGTCCCCACAGGAAAGCCGGGTCGTGCTTGCACTCAGCGAGCGCGGCCTGCGGGCTGTTTCTCGGAAAGAAATTCTTAAACTGTTAGGCGCCAGCCCCAAGGCGGTCGATAACATTATCGAGTCATTGCGTCGCAAAGGTTGGCTCGAGCGCGCCAGTTGGGGCAAGTACTTGCTCATCCCTCCGGACCAGGGACCGGAGGCGCTCGGCAACAGCAACCTTCTGGCGCAAGCCAGTCTCATCGTCGATCCTTACTACATCGGCTACGGCACCGCCGCCGCCCATTACGGATTGACGACCCAGCATCGCAACGTGATCTTCCTGGTAACACCGGTGCATGTGCGCGCGCGCCGCGTCGGGGACGCTCAGCTTCGCATTGTCAACCCCTCCGCAAACAAGTTCTTCGGTTTTGAACCCACCGACGTGCTCGGTTACAAGGTTATGATCTCCGATCGTGAAAAGACGGCGATTGACTGCGTCGACCGTCCGGCGCTGACCGGCGGCGTTGGGGAGGCTGCCACCATTCTGGCTACTGCCAGCCGGCGGTTTGACTGGAAGAAAGCGACCGATTATCTCAAACGGATCGAATCGGGTGCGCTGGTACGGCGCTTCGGCTGGTTCGCCGACCACGTCAAAGCCGACATGCCGGCCGACATCCGCGAACGTCTGTTCACCATGACCGGACGCAGCACTCGGGCCTGGCTCGGTCCCGCTCCCGAGCATTCCGTGCCCCACGCCATCGGCTATGACGAAACCTGGCGCCTCTTCGTCAACGTGTCCCGTGAAGAGCTGCACGGCAGCGCAGGAATAGGCCGGAAAAAGTCCGTCAGGAAGGAAGATTAAAGATGCTGACCCAGCCCCAAGTGCAGCGCTATTCGAATGAATCCGGGCTGCGGGACATCATGATCGCGGAGAAGGAGGTGGTGCTGACCTTCCTGTTGCAGTTGCTGTCGGAACGCGGAATTCTGAACCGGCTGGCGTTCAAAGGAGGTACATGCCTTCGGAAAATGTTCTTCGGCACGCAGGGACGGTTCTCTACGGATCTCGATTTCACCGGTATTGAAGAGCACGATCATGAGGAAGTTATCCTGGCCATGATGGAAGCTTTCGAACAGCCTTTTCACGGCATTCAATTGGCCATTCCTGACGAGGGATACTACGAGACGCAGGATGGTTTGTCTTGGGGAGTCAATCCCACTTATGCCCACGAGT
>JBAVUV010000038.1:0-2042 GCA_049696955.1 Candidatus Sulfotelmatobacter sp.
GTAAGAAGCCGATCGAGCGAGGCGAGAGATTCTCGCGCTGCCGCCAGATCGCCAAGCGCAGCGGCGGCATAACCAGTTCCGAATGCGAAATTGAATTCTGGCATCTGCGCGCCGTCCACGTTCCAGCCAACAACTTCGCTATTCCAACGGCCGGTATCAACGATGTAGCGGCTACGCATCACGGCAAAGGAGCCGACAAGTGCGTCGTCAGGATCTACCGTACCGCGCGCTCGCGCGGCCATGCCAGATTCCGCTGCCTCCGCGCGGCAGCCGGCGACCACTTTTTCTGCTTCGCCAATGCGGCCTTGTTCCAGATAGCCGTATTCGAGCCAGTAGTTGTAGTGGCCGCAACGTCTGGGCGGCTTTCCTGCGGCGACTTCCTGGCGGTTCACCACGCTCGTTGCAGCGATGTTGGCTTGTACGACGTCGTCCCACATACCAAGCGCCATGAAGATGTGCGAGCACATATGTTGCGCGTGGCCCGCATCGGGCGCGATCTTGGACAATGCGCGCGCCGCTTCCAGGGCGCCTGCGGCATGTTGCGGATCGTCCATCCCATGAATCCAGTAGTGGGCAGCGCCTGGATGCTGAGGGTTCCTCTCAAAAACGGTCTTCGCGATTTCCGCAGCCTTCAAATACGTAGCTAGATCGCGTACACCCTCGCTCGTTCCCAGCAGCGCCAGGGCATAAAAAAGTTGCGCCTCGTCGTCGTTTGGATAAGCCTTGGTCAACTGCTCCATCGCCGCCGCGTACTGCGCGTCCCGTTCGCGCTTGTTGGCCTTGCCGCTGTACAGGATTTCCACTGCGCTCATATAGGCCCGTTCGCGCGGATCGGCAATACGGCTGGCTCGTTCTTCTGCAGTGGCGCCGAACTTGGCCAGCGCAGCCTGACCCGCTCTTACATCGACCTGGTTCCAGACCCCATGATTGAAGGTCATCGCCTCTCCCCAGTAAGCCATGGCAAATCGGGGGTCGGTCTTTTCGGCGGCAACAAACGACTTGGCTGCGTCGGGGTACTCAAAGACGTGTAGTAACAACAGACCGCGCATGAAGTCGCTCTGCGCCGCCGCCGAGTGGGTCGAGGTCGGAAATGCGGCGTTACCCAAGCCTGGGATCGTCTGCGCCCGTAGCAAGCATGCAGACACAGGCAATAGCAGAACAAAAAGGAAAGCCTTCTTCATGGGAACGCTCACTTTGAACAATGAAGATCTGTCATCGTGCATCCGGACTGACCGCGGCCGCTTGCGACGGCTTGCGTTCGTCGAAAAATGGAAAAATCAGATACCCAGTGCGCAATGCCTGGGTGAGCTTCTCGTTGAGGGGAAGATACCGGTCGTCAGGCGTCCAATCCACGAGCAAGGCATCACGGGCGCCTACCGGAAATTGAACTTGATAACGCCGGAGCTTCGTACCAGAGGTGAGCGCCATCGGTGCGCGTAATCATAGCATGTGCAGCACGTTGCACGCGGATGGCAATAATTCCGGGCGTATCGTCGGCTACTCGGAAGTAATCCTCGAAATCGTGTACCTTGATTGCAACAGAAAGTGAATAGACGCATGTTGCTTGCCGAACGCGCGCCCAATCGTGTGCAACGATTGCCCCGCCTTCCAACGGCTCCATACCTCGGTCTGCTGCGCCGCAGAAAATCCTACCCGTTCCCCTTGGGTCATAGACACCACCTTTGAACAGAAGTTTTATATTAGACGGTGTTGCTTCGACCCATTGAGACCACCGCGTTAGTCAGGACTTAGAGATATTCCGGGGGAGCGGGCTCATAACTTTAGGGACCAATCTCCGTATTGATAGATACTCGATACCTATCTGAAGGAAGTTGACGGTAACGATTCGTCCCGTCGCCCAGAACGCTCGCGATTTCTGTCACCGTCAGATATCTCAACGGGGCGAATTCCTCGACTCGTTGTACGACTTGCATAAGACCTATCAGCGTCGCGTACTCAGCGCTGTTTATCTTTTCGTTGACGACCACTCCGCCGCCTTCGATGATAGCGTAGATCGGAGTTTCAGCCCCGCCGTTAGAGTA
>JBAVUV010000039.1:0-1982 GCA_049696955.1 Candidatus Sulfotelmatobacter sp.
GAGCGCACCCTGTTACGCGTTGATTTCTGCGCTCCGCAGGCGCACCCGCGGAGCGCGGGGTTGCTGCGGACAGGCTGATACTTTGCTTTCGATGTCACACTTCCGTTTGCTACACCCGAGTCATCACGCCCGCAAGGGCTGATGCTTTCCCGGTGGTGGGCGGCAGATGCACGGGTTGAGGGCGCCGGTGCAAGGCCAAGCAAGGCCGTCGTGGCAAGACGGCTATGACGTGTGGATTCTTACTTCCACAGTAGTACGGTTTTTGGGCCGCGTCGAGAGGCAGTCTTTTCCAATGCAAGATGAGCCTGAAAGGAGGACGAGTTTCCAACACAAGATGAGCCTGAAGGCTTGAAGGATTAGGCATGCTGAGGATTGAACATCAGCGTGCAAGAAGCGGAGAAGTTGAGTCTGGAGGAGATTCGCCAGCTTTTAGAAGCCAGCGAAGGAATCCGGTTTGCTGGGGTAAAGCGAGCACAGGTGTACAGCTGGATCGAGCTGGTTCTCTGCGAACAGGAGTATGCGCGTCAAGGTAAGGCGTCGCGGGGGCTGCTACGGCGCTATATCGAGAAGATGACCGGCATGAGCCGGGCGCAGGTGACGCGGCTGATTGGCCGTTATATCGCCAGTGGCAGAGTGGGGGTCAGAGCCTATCGCCGGCACCGCTTTGCTGCGCGCTACACGATGGCCGATGTCGAGTTGCTGGCCTCAGTCGATGAGGCGCATGAAACGCTGAGCGGGCCGGCCACGCGTCGTATTCTGGAGCGGGAGTATCGGCAGTACGGCAAGCAGGAATATGCGCGGCTGGCTTCGATCTCCGTCTCCCACATATACAATCTGCGCCGGGAGCGGGGCTATCGGCAACGCCGCTTGAACTATGTCAAGACCAAGCCTACGGGGGTGACGATTGCGGAGCGCCGGCGCCCAAATCCCCAGGGCCAGCCCGGCTATTTGCGCGTAGATACGGTGCATCAAGGGGATCAGAACGGGGCCAAGGGTGTCTTCCACATCAACGCCGTGGACGAAGTGACGCAGTGGCAGATTGTGGCCGCCACGGAACGCATTTCCGAGGCCTGGTTACAGCCGGTGTTGATCACCATGCTGGAGCAATTTCCCTTTCGCATCCTCGGCTTCCACTCCGATAACGGCAGCGAGTTCCTCAATGCCACGGTGGCTAAGCTTTTGGGAAAGCTGCTCATCGAGCAGACGAAAAGCCGACCCAGGCAGAGTAATGACAATGCGTTAGTGGAGACCAAGAATGGGGCGGTGATTCGCAAACATATCGGCTACAGCCATATTCGCTCCCAATATGCCGAGCCCATCCAGCGCTTCTATAACGAATATTTCAACCCTTATCTGAACTTCCATCGTCCTTGCGCTCAACCCGAGCTCGTAGTGGACCAGAAAGGGCGCACACGCCGCATCTACCGTCGCTATCAGACGCCGCTGGAAACCCTGCTCAGCCTACCCCAGCCGGCTCAGTACCTCCGAGCCGGTTTTACTGTGGATACGCTCAAGCACATGGCTGCCGCCAGCAGTGACACCGAAGCCGCACGGCGCATGCAAGAGGCCAAGCGCAAACTCTTTGACCAATTCGCAAGCACGGGCTAAAGGGCGGAGGAAATGACGGTTTGTGGAAAGCATGGGAAAACGACAAAACTGTTTTCCCACCCTTCCCACAAACCTTGGAAATCGCTTCGCGATTCCCACATTCCCTCCGCCCTGCGGCTGATAATCTCTATCCAATTTTCAAAACAAAAAGGAGCCTTCCTCAACTGCCTATTCCTTTCCCTTCAGGCTCATCTTTCAATTGGAAAAGACTGAGCAAGAAAAAATTATTTTGGTAACCATGGCGGTGCTGTTACTTCCTGATTGTGCGGGGCTGTATTGTGCGGAGAGGGCAAATCTGCCGAAACCGTGACCCGAGAGCCCCTCGCGATTGAACGATGAGGCAGCCCGCAGTTTACCTGCCCTTCGTCCTCATC
>JBAVUV010000040.1:0-2021 GCA_049696955.1 Candidatus Sulfotelmatobacter sp.
CCAACCAGGCGCTGGTGGCGAGCACCAGCAGATCCAGGGCGTCGGAATCCAGTTGACCGCTGTCGCCGCCATCGGCATAAACCAGCGCAGCAACCTTGTCTTTGAGGGCGAGAGGCAATACCAAAACCTGTTCGTTGGCGGGCCTGCCGAAGTGGTCGACAAATTGGCGGCCCATCTCCGCGACATTTCCCGGAGTTGCTACGCGATTCTGATAGGTGTGTGCGGCCGGGCCGGCGCTGAGATCAAGCGCGAAATCCTTGACTGTTTCGTCGTCGCCGAAGCCACGGGATTGCCATCCTGACGCCGCTCCGGCCTTCACTACAAATAGAGCGATGCGGGAACAGTACCCACTGCCCGCGTCCAACAAACCGCGCAAAATTTCTTTCTGTGTGGAGCCTGCGTGGATCTTGGCGACGGCATGAACCAACGGTTTGGACGATGTGGAATCGGGAGCAGAAGTTTGTCTTGCAAGCCGCGGCAACGCCTCCAGCACTTGCTGCACAATTTGCGCCTGCAAGGCTGGAATCTGTGCCTGAAGCGCCTGTGCAACGGCGCTCCCGACGATCTCTTCGATCTGCCCGGACTGCGCTTCGTCTTGTTTGTGGTTCCGTTCCGCCATGCTGGAAAACCGTTCGCCCTGGGTGGTGTTCACTCCCCTGGAGCGACCCGAAAACTCGCGGTTCTATCTGCTGATTATACGGCACTTGTGGGACTGTCCCAGAGTACGTCGGGACGTGTTCGACCGCGTCATAATCTCCTCATCGACTCTACCTCAAAATACGCTCGGCAAGAAACCTGAAAGCGATTGGGCAAAGACGCAGGTTACCAAGTAGAATAACAGTTTGCCTTTCAGTATCGCGTTTTGTAATTTGTAGCCCGCAAAATACTGCATCGTCGAGAGAATGGAAACCATCCAAAACAAACTAGAAGGGCCTGTCACCGATGAGCTAACGCTGGTGCGGGCGGCCAAGCAAGGCGACGACTCTGCCTTCGAAGAGTTGGTACGCAGGTACGACCGTAACGTTTTTCGGATTGCGCAACACATCACGCAAAACCGCGAGGACGCGGAAGATGTGGTGCAGGAAGCATTTCTTAAGGCGTACGGGAACCTGCAGAAGTTCCAGGAGCAGTCGAAGTTTTATACCTGGCTGGTGCGCATTGCCGTCAACGAAGCGTTGATGAAATTGCGCCGGAAGAAGCCGGAGCGCACGGTTTCGCTGGATGAAGACATTAAGACGGAAGATGATTCTCTTCCGCGCGAAATTGCAGATTGGAGCCCCAATCCGGAGCAGCAGTATACGCAGGCTGAACTGCGGTAGATTTTGAGTAAGACGATCCAAGGCCTGCCCCCGGGGTTTCGGACCGTATTTGTACTGAGGGATGTGGAAGGACTTTCGACCGAGGAAACGGCGGCGGCGCTGGAGTTGAGCGTTCCGGCGGTGAAGTCGAGGCTGCTGCGGGCACGCTTGCAGTTGCGCGAACGGTTGGGACGTTACTTTCAGAAACGCGAGAGTGGAGATGGCAACCAGTGAAATGCTCTGAATTTTTGCACGAGCTGACCAATTATTTGGACGGCGTGATCGACGAAAACACCAAGGTGGAGTTGGAGAACCATCTTTCCTGGTGCCATAACTGCTACGTGGTCTGCGATACGACCAAGAAGACGATTGAAATCTATCGCGACTCGCAATTGTACGAACTGCCCGAAGACCTGCGCTCGCGTTTGCGTTCGGCTATTATGACCAAATGCCAGCAGCACAAGAAACGCGGTCCGGAGAGCGTGTAAGGGGTTCGCGTTTTATCTTGAATTGACGGCAACCATCAAGCCCGGGGTTCCATCGCATATAATAAGCGTAAGACCCCGGGGTGTTGCATGCGACCTTCACGTCGTAGTCCTCTTCTCGCTTCCCTGATTGTTTTCGCGACTTCCGCATCTTTCTGCCAATCGAGCGATGCGGGACAATCGAAGATTTCTCCGGCTGGCTGGCCGGGTCAGCAGGCCGCCGAGAGCGCGGCGCAGC
>JBAVUV010000041.1:0-38391 GCA_049696955.1 Candidatus Sulfotelmatobacter sp.
TGGTGGCCAGGGACGGAGTTGAACCGCCGACGCCAGCCTTTTCAGGGCTGCGCTCTACCACCTGAGCTACCTGGCCACGTTTTTCGGGATCCGCTTATATCGCAGACCACGAAGCTTGTTCGCTTCACGCCGATCATCGCGGGATTGCCGACCGGAATACAGCAGAACTCGGAATGCGTGCGGAACGTTGTTGATTATAGCAAAGCACGAAGTGGTCACGGGCGATGGAGGAGGCTTATGATTTTTTGTCGAACCTTCCCAGTTGATGCCGCAGACAATCGAATTGCAGGAGTGGGCGAGCCGGCATTGGCCCACTCCTTCTTTAGTATGTACCGCTTACAACTAACGGCCGGATTGGTGCGAGATTCTTACTGTCCTCCGGCCCCAGAGCCGTGCTCTCCCAGCCACGACGCGAGTTTCGGTTCTTGTTGAGATTTCAGTTCTATGCAGTCATTGATGCGTTCGATCGACTGACGGTAGGTTCGTTCCGCGGATTCAATCTTGTGAGCGGTGAAGAAATCCGCTACCTGGTCACGCATGTGAGCGTCGCAGAAAGAACTGGTTGCTCCAACAATTTCCGCGCTGGCAAAAGGTCCACCGGCTTTTTGCACCGAATTCCAATGACTGAGAACGAAGTCCCAAGCCAATTTTTCTCCCGCCGGATTTTGCATCACGTTTCTGACCAGGCGCAGCGCATCCTGGGAACGAACCTCCGGAGAAATCGCATAGTCCAGAGTCCGCTGCAGCAGTTTCGGATCATCGAATCGCGGCAGGACGAAGAGCGCCATGTAATAATCCTCAGGCGATTTTGCATTCTTCAGCAGAGACAGCAACTTGTCGTAAAATGCCTCATCGCCGTTCAGCGCTGCGAGTCGAAACGCGCTAGCCGCCATTTCGTGGCTCACAGACGCGGGATTCTGCAGGGCTTCTTCCGCAAGTTTGCGGGCCTCCGTCAGCGCTTCCGGATCGCGGGCGTCGTAGCCTAAAGCGTAGAACACCCGAGCTCGCAGGGTTTTCTGCTCGTCACGTTCCCCTGGCTTCGATTCCCATCCCACATCCTTCATCATGGGCGAGAGATACTGGCGCAGCCACGCGCGATAGGACTCGCGGTCGCTCTCGGTTACCAAATATTCGCCAATGTAGTTCAGACGATCGAGAACGTCTTCGAGAACTGCACGATTTCGATCCGCGCCCAAGCCTTGCGCCAAGGCCAGATAGTCGCCCACGGGTTCGCGCCCCACTCGCACCGAGGCCCAGATATCGGTCTGCAATGCGATCCGTTCTGCCGGAGAAAGTTTGCTCTCCGCATCCGTTGCAAGGGCGCGCACCGCATCGGGTTGGTAGCCGACGCGATAATAACCAGTAGCGCCGGCGTTCCCCAAAACCCAATTCGAACAACCCGGCAAAGTGAAGGTCTGCTCTCGCTTGGTGAGAAGTTTGCATTCCGGTGTTTCCTCGCCAGCCGATCCCTTCATGCAGATGGGAACCTGCCAGAGTTGATCATTCGGCGCCTGGAATTTCTCACGATCGTAGAAAAAACGATGTTGATCCAGCGTTACACTGGTCGAATTTCCGGAGCATGCCTGCTTCACGCCAACAATCGGGACCCCGGCCTGATCCACAAAGGTCGGCATGATCCGGTCGACCGGCTTCTTCGAAGTCCTGGTCTGCGCCTCCCAGAAGTCCGCGGCGGTGGCGTTCGCATATTGATGCTGTTGAATGTATGCATTGACACCGGCGCGGAAAGTTTCCTCGCCCAGGTAGGATTCCAGCATTCTTAAAACTGCGGCCGCTTTGCCGTACGCGATCCCGTCGAACAGTTCCATGATTTGCCCCGGCGTGTTGGCGGGCTGATGGATGGGACGCGTATTGGCCAGCGAGTCGGTGTTGAGCGTTCTGCCGTCGTCAATCACGTCGTCCAGTTTGAAGTTCCATTCCGGCTTCCAGGCCTCGATCGGCTTGCTCGACATCCACGTGGCGAAACCCTCATTGAGCCATATATCGTCCCACCATTGCATCGTCACCAGATCGCCGAACCACTGATGAGCCATCTCATGGGCAATCACCGATGCGATCTCTTTCTTCAACTCAACTGCACCTTGCCTTTCGTTGATCAGCAGGATGACTTCGCGGAAGGTAATACAGCCGGTATTCTCCATTGCGCCCGCGGAAAAATCCGGCAGGCCGATCAGATCGAGCTTTCCATAAGGATATTTGATGCTGAAATATTTATCGTAATAACGGAGAACGTGTTCCGCGGTCTCCAGCGCAAATCTCCCCATCTCTTTCTTCCCAGGAGTTGCGTAAACGCGGATCGGAATGCCATCCGCCTCGCCTTCGATGTAGTCAAAGTTGCCGACGACAAGAGCAGCCAAATAGGAGGACATCTTGACTGTGGTGGCAAAGCGCACGGTGTGTTTGTCCCCGGGGGCAGGAGTGTCGGAGACAACTTTCTGATTCGAAATCGCCACCTGCCCCTTGTCGGCTACGGCGGTAATGTCGAACGTGGCTTTGTAGGCAGGTTCGTCAAATGAGGGAAACGCGCGTCGCGCGTCCGTTGCCTCAAACTGTGTGGCGGCGTACTTGCGTCCCTGGTCATCTTTGCCGATGTAAAAGCCGCGCATCTCATCGTTCAAAATGCCGGTGTAGGTGATGTGAATGGTTGCCGCTCCGCCAGCTAACGGCTTCGCGACCGTCAGGACCACCATCTCTTTATCTTTCTCGGGCGTGACCGTGGCCTTCTGGGTAATTCCACCGCTGGTGATGGCAACGTCGTCAAAAGTAATGTCGACCGCATTCAGCGTGATCTCGGAGGTTGGCTTCAATATCCGGATGGAAATGGTCTCATCGCCATCAAACGTGGCCTTCTCAGGATGCGGCGTAAAGCTGAGCTTGTAGTTTTCTGGCGTAGCCACTTCGGGCAGTCGCTGCGCCACCGCCAAAGAGAATGTCACAGATACAAAAATGAGTAATGCAAGAATGCGCTTCATGGTTTCCTCGAAATATTATTCGCTTGAGTTCATTTCTTACGACGACAATAGACAGACACATCGGTCTAAGCCGGGTTCACAAGTGACGCGATCGTTCCGTTGGCGTTTAACTTGTCAAGTATGTAAGATGCCGCGATTAGCTGCAACGTCGAATGCTGAATGCGGATAACTGCATTGGCTTGCGCGGCTTTGCGAAGCGGCGATCCAAGCCGCGACCAGCGCTATTCAGCATCCGAATTTGTAGTAATTCTCGCACAGGCCGCAGCGGACCCTCCAGTGAACCAGGTCTACGGCTCGCGATGTCCTTCGATCCACCTGTGTGCGGCCGGTCGTGCCTGCAAACTTCGACGCTCGCAAGTCTGCAGATTTTTCAACTAGTCTCACAAGCGTGAAAAGATTGCATCCAGGTCCAACGTACAAGGATTCGTAGATAAGCCCGCGGAGCGGGCAGTATTTTCGTGATATTCTGCATTCTCGGTCCTGAAGTGGAAATCGTCCTCGAGGCTGCCCAGACGCTCGAAAAAATTAGTCTATTCCATGTGTTTTTCGCAACATAGAGCAGAATGTTGATGGAGAGCAAGCGGTGGCAAATGAAGAAGCTTTGTCGTGGTCGTGGAGCATGGAAGAGGTGTGGCGTGCTCCAGACGCGAAGAGCCGGAAAAGCTCACAGGAGAATACAAATGCGAGCGTTGATTACGGGAATTACGGGACAGGACGGTTCGTATCTTGCCGAACTCCTCATAGGTAAAGGCTACGAAGTGTTCGGGTTGGTTCGCCGGAGCAGTGTAAAAAGGTTGGAGCGAATTGAATCGTTCATGGAGGACCTTAGTTTGGTTGAAGGAGACTTGACGGATCAGTCGTCTCTCGACAGTGCAATTCATGAGGTTCAGCCAGACGAAGTATACAATATGGCGGCGCAAAGTTTTGTGCCCGATTCCTGGAATCAAGCTGCTCTGACGGGCGACGTGACTGGACTTGGCGTAATCCGCATTCTGGAGGCTATCCGCAAAAACCGGCCCCAGGCTAAATTCTTACAGGCCTCGAGTTCGGAGATGTTCGGCAAGGTTCGAGAATCGCCGCAGACGGAAAAAACGCCGTTTTATCCGCGCAGCCCATATGGAGCAGCCAAAGTTTTTGGCCACAACATCACCGTCAATTACAGGGAAAGCTACGGTCTTTTCGCGTGTTCGGCGATGGCTTTCAATCACGAATCGCCACGTCGGGGCACGGAATTTGTGACGCGGAAAGTGACGCACCAGGTGGCTCGAATCAAATGCGGACTGGCCAAGAAACTAGTCATGGGAAATCTTGAGGCTAAGCGTGACTGGGGTTTCGCAGGTGACTACGTGAGCGCCATGTGGATGATACTGCAGCAGCCCAAACCGGAAGACTTCGTATTGGCTACCGGCAAGACGCACAGCGTCCGGGAACTTTTGGAAGTTGCGTTTGGAGTCGCCGGCTTGGATTGGCAGGAACATGTCCAATGCGATCCCAAGCTCATTCGACCCGCCGAAATGGATTTTCTCTGTGGCGATGCCACTAAAGCTCGAGAGATGCTCGGTTGGCAACCACAAGTTAGGTTCGAGGAGCTCATAAAAATGATGGTGGAAGCCGACATAGATGCAGTGCAGACAGCCAAGAACAACTTGGCAGCCGCCGCCTCCGACGGCGAAGAGTGTGCGGTCGCTCAGCAGGGCCTTGTCAAGCGGGCATGAACGAAGTCGCCGGTCTGTAGATGAGGGTCCTCCTACTTTCTACGCTACGTTACGTGCGACTGGCTTTTGGGAACGGCCAAATAGCGAGCCATGCCCAAGGCCGCGACGTACGAATGGTGCAGGGAATTTTTTCCGGATTAGCGGGAAGAGGTGTGGCGACTATTGTCAGCTTCATTTCCGTTCCTCTAACCGTTAGATATTTAGGGCCGGAAAGGTACGGAGCGTGGGTAACGATTAGTACGCTCATGGCTTGGATGGCTCTTGCCGATTTTGGCTTGAGCAATAGCCTCACGAATGCAGTTTCCGATGGCTACGCGAAAAGCCGGCAGGACTTGGCGCAAAATTACGTTTCCGCTGCATTCTGGTCGCTGGCGGGAATTGCCGCACTATTAGCTCTGATATTTTTCTGCATTTGGCCGCGCGTGCCGTGGGACCGCGTTTTCAACGTCCAATCCATACAGGCGCGCAAAGAGGTGGGCCCCGCGGTCGCGATTGCCTTCGCCATTTTCGTATTGAATTTTCCAGTTTCCATTGTTGCAAAAATTTACGGCGCGTATCAGGAAGTCGCCAAAGGTAACGCCTGGTTAGCGGCGGGGAATCTTCTTGGACTTGCGGCACTCATCCTGGTGACCCAACTCAAAGGAGGCTTGGTCTCCTTGGTGATTGCGGTATCTGGTGCGTTGTTGCTGGTGAACGCCCTCAGTGCGGTTTGGTTATTCGGGTGGTCTAAGCCCTGGCTGCGCCCACGGCCGGACCGCGTGACATATTCAGCTGTTCACAAGCTGACCGCGCTAGGAGGCATGTTCTTTGTCATTCAAATCTCTGCCCTCGTTCTTTTCCAGACGGACAATCTGATTATCGCCCATTACCTGGGTGCGGCAGCAGTCACTCCCTACAGTGTGACCTGGAGATTATTTACCTATACGGCGATCTTTCAAATCCTGGCGAGTCCCTCCTATTGGCCAGCCTACGCGGAAGCGTTCTCACGCGGTGATCGGACATGGGTGCGCCGCAGATTCCGAACGAACCTTAGAATCACCTTTGCATCGACCTTGGTACTGGCGCTGCCATTGGTGTTCTTCGGGCGATGGATCATCTGGAAATGGGCGGGCAGTGCAGCTGTTCCTCCCGCGAGCCTGCTGCTTTGGATGGGAATCTGGAGCGTCATCTACAGCGCGATGAACTCCCAATCTTGTGTGCTGGCTAGCGCCGGCAGAGTTAGAATACAGATGATTTATTCGATCGCAGCTTCAATCGTCAATCTCATTCTTTCGATCGTTCTGGTACAAAAGCTAGGGCTGACAGGCGTGATCATGGGAACGGTGGGCGCTTTCCTGATCTGTGTTGTTGTGCCGCAGTCGATTGATGTTGAGCACTGTATGCGAGCGTAGTGGCTCCTGGCAGGGATATTTTAAAAAGGATAACGAGGATCGAGCTTGCTGGATTCCGCGCTATTGCGTCGCATCAGGTCCTACTTTACCCGGCAAGTTCAAGCAACGGCCGACGTTTCCCTTCTTTTGCTTGGCCGCATGGCGAGTCGGCAGGTTCGTTCGATGGATGCAATTTCCTCTCTGGAAAAAGTGGAATTTAAGGTTTTTTCCCAGTGGGGAGAAGACGGCATTATCGATTGGCTGATCGAACGCGCCGAGATCCCTCCTCATTTGCATACCTTTATTGAATTCGGGGTTGAGTCCTACAGTGAAGCCAATACCCGCTTTCTCCTACAGAATCGCAACTGGCGCGGACTCGTCATGGACGGCGACCCGGCACGAATCGAACGTCTCAACAAAGAGAAGCACTTATTCTGGGGATATGACTTGACCGCAAGATCCGCTTTTATCACGCGGGAAAATGTAAATGATTTGTTCGTGGATGCCGGGTTCTCCGGAGAGATCGGGCTGTTGAGCATCGACATCGACGGGAACGACTATTGGGTGTGGGAAGCGATTCGTGCTGTTCGTCCCGTTATTTGTGTCTGCGAATACAACGCTGTCCTGGGTGACATTTGGCCGATATCTGTTCCCTATGAGCCGCATTTTATTCGGACTCGACCTGAATTCAGAAATTTATATTTTGGGGCGTCCATTGCGGCGTTTCGATCGCTGGCGAGCAAGAAGGGATATCAATTTCTCGGCACAAATTCTGGAGGAGTGAATGCATTCTTTATTCGGGAAGACTACGCCCCCCGGTTTGACTCCTGGCTCGCAAATACTACAGCCTGGCCATCTAAGTTTCGTGAGTCTCTGGATGAGTCCGGGCAGTTGTCTTTCATCGGAGGACTCGAACGTGCGCAGTTGATTCGGGAGCTTCCTGTGATCAACACCGAGACGCTGGAAACGCACTCTCTCGGAGGATTGACGCCTTTATACAGTGAGGATTGGTTGCGAATTCTCGAACAGAAATTCGCGCAAGGAATGGGTGCAGTACGGCCAACTTAATGAGAATCGCGGTTTGGCATAATTTGCCGAGTGGCGGCGCGAAGAGGGCTCTCTACGACCAGGTCAGTGGACTGGTTGCGCGGGGTCACGAAGTCGAAGCGTGGTGTCCTCCAACCGCGGATCGAGAATATTTGCCCCTGAGCGCTCTCGTGCGCGAGCACGTCGTGCCTTTGGCCCTTGCGGGTCCTAGAGATCCAGTTCTT
The DNA here is from genome assembly GCA_049696955.1 of Candidatus Sulfotelmatobacter sp. Taxonomy (GTDB): domain Bacteria; phylum Acidobacteriota; class Terriglobia; order Terriglobales; family Acidobacteriaceae; genus Sulfotelmatobacter. Next base: position 7,347 of record JBAVUV010000041.1, read on the forward strand.
TCTCTTTTCCAAAAGTTACGTCCGCTTCATTGGAGCGTCCGGTCGAGGCTGAGAGCCATGGATCGACATTGTTTGGAGTGTGCTCGACAGATCCACGCCAAGGGATTCGATCTGTTGTTCGCCGGTTGTTGCATGTTCTTTCATACGCCGCTCATCGCACGCTTCGTTGAGATTCCGACCGTCGTTTATTTAGGGGAGCCAAATCGGCCATTTTATGAATCTTTACCCGAATTGCCATGGGTGGCCATGTCATGGAAGCGAAGGGATTTACTTGATTTTCATTTCTGGGAGAGAGCCTTGAAGCGGAGGCTAAGACTTTCAGGCATCCGTGTGCAGGCGAGGGAAGAACGAATCAGCGCGTTGTCGTTTGACCAGATTCTGGTTAATTCCTCTTTTTCTCGGGAGAGTGTCTTGAGAGCCTTCGGAGTCGACTCAAAAGTTTGTTATTTGGGTGTCGATACAGAACGGTTCCACTGGCAAGACAAGAAAAGAGAAAATTTCACGGTCTGCGTGGCAGCTTTGTTACGCACGAAAAATATAGAGTTCCTCATTCAATCATTAGCAATGATTAGTGCGGCTCATCGTCCGAAGCTGGTCTTGATCTCCAACATGATTGATGAATCTTATCTCGACCAATTACAAAATCTGGCAGGCAAGACTGGGGTGGATTTCGAATTGAAACATCGCATCGCAGATGCGGAACTGATTGACCTGCTCAATCGGGCGCGCATGATGCTGTATGCACCCCGGCTGGAGCCGTTTGGCTACGCGCCTCTTGAGGCTAATGCCTGTGGACTTCCGGTTGTCGCCGTTGCGGAAGGTGGGGTAAGAGAAACCATTCAGGACGGAATCAATGGCCTCCTGGTGGAACACGAGCCCCAATGCATGGCCCAGGCAATTGAACGCTTACTGGGAGATGACGGACTTCATCAGCACCTAAGTCAGGGAGCCCTCGAGGTCGTGCGGCTGAAGTGGTCTCTCAGCCCCTCTCTTGACCGCTTGGAACGAAGGCTGAAAGATGAGGTGAGTAGGTTCTGTCCCGAAGTTCGGCCTTGCGAAAACCGGGATGACGCTTCACTAACACAACCGGCGCGAATTTAGTTTCGGGCATAGGATAAGTTTCCGCCCGAATCACCTTACGGCGTGGACTGCGTCTGACGGGTGCGGTTGGTCAAGCTTTCCCGGCAGGAAACGTATCCCGAGTCTTCCCGACCGCCCGTCCAGAAAGCCGCGGCACATCATACTCAGGCAGGCCAGTTTTTGCTTGCCAAGCAGAACGATACCAAGCGCATGGTGCGCAAACTTGTACACGACGAAGGCCTCGGTTATTCGTTGTGGATAGTATTGCCAAATCGTAAAGGTTTCATTGCGGGCCATATAATATTCACGCCAGGGAGCATGGTCAGCCCAGAAGATCTTCCGTCCGAGAATGTTGAAGGTTGTTTGCGCGCCAATTTCATGGTCGAGAATGCTATCGCGCACAACGGCGATTCGAAATCCGTGGCGTCTGAGGCGAAGGCAATACTCGTAATCTACAAAGTCCATAAAAAAATCGGCGCGCGGAAGCCCAACGGCCTCAACTGCCTCTCTTCGGATCAGGCTTCCCGAGGAAATCACGCAATCAACAAACGTGAGTGGCTGACCAGGGTCGCCCGGATTTGGCACGAGACGCCCACCCCGCCACGACATCGCAGGATATGACATGGAGGTCTTCGCATCTACACAGAGCGGTGCCAGGATTGCGACCGGATCTTTACTTTCGTTCAGATACTGCTGGCCTTCGAGAAGCTTTTGAAGACCGTCAGGGGGTGGCACACTGTCATCGTCGAGGAGCCAAACCCAGCTGTATTTTTTGGTGATCGCGGCATACGTGAGTCCCGCGGCATATCCACCCCCGACCCCGCCGTTCTCGGGCAAACTGAGTACTTTCACTTCGGGATACTGAGACGCAAGCATATCAACGGTGTCATCCGTCGATGCGTTATCCACAACGATAATCTCGTCCAGTTTCCGACTCTGTCGCTGGAGTGCATCTAATTGCCGCGGGAGTAGATGGCCAGCATTGGTGGCCACGGTTACGCTCGCCACGGAACAGGTTTGTGTCATAACGCCTTGCATCCCTTTTCAAGCTAAGCGGCTAGCGATTACTCAGACTGGACGAGATCGGCTGGGTAGTAGGTCCAGCTTCCGGACATTTGCTTTGAGGTATATGCACCAGTGCTGGGATGATGGCTCGGATGATCGCTGAGTTCGTCGATCGGCCCAACGTAAAAATTGCCGACTGCAAGACCGGTCCCGGCTCCTATTAAGCCCGGCGGCGTGCAATCGAAATTCGTCCGCCACCAGCGCTCCGAATAAAATAGCGAGCAATAGTTGGTCGAAAGACACTCATCGATAAAAATGAATCCGTTCTTCGAAAGCCTTGGCCAAAGGCTCTTGATGCATGTGTCAAGACTGGCTTCAAGGTCCACATCCACATAGGCGAGGACGATCTCACGGTCGAATAGTGGCAAGGTCTTGTCAAACCATCCGCGGACCAACGTGCAACGGCTCAAGTCTCCACCCTTTCGGATGTTGTTCGAAACTTCTTCAAACGTACCGGCCCAATCTCCTCTGGCATAATGCCGGGCCTCTCGGTCCTGCGGCAAGCCTTCTGGTAACCCCTCAAAAGAATCAAATATGAACAATTCCCTCCCGACAATCTTACATGCGAGTGAAAGGTTCGCCGCCGTCCCGCCCTTAAAAGTGCCGCACTCGACCACCACCCCTGGCAGATCGGGTGGCATCTCAAGTAGCTTCAGGGCCATCGCCAATTGGACGCCCACATCGGTCGCGGAAGCGATGGTCATCCTGTTCCAATAGAATTTCCAACCGAGCCTAAGCTTTCGCCATGTGGTCATCCGATAAGCCGGGTGAATACGCTTCGAGGACAGCATGGCCAAAATCGATATTGGACTGAGGATTGCCTTGAACAAAGCACGACGACTCACCATATCTCTCTTCGTTCTCCTCCACTTCAGGTGTTCGAGTAGTTAAGTTGCCGATGCGGTCTTCTGCCGGAATTAGGCCCAGCGTGAGGGGTGAAAGAAATGCCGAGAGAGCGCGGCAGGATTGGAACCCGCGCCCCACGCCCTGAACAGGCATTGCGTAATCACCCGACTCTGCACTCCGCCGGTACTCAATTTAGCACAAGAAAAAACGATTACTGTACCCGAGCGAAACAACGATCTCCTCTCCCTCGAAGGGATGGCAAGGGCTGATCGTTCCCCCGCTTCTGATCACAGTGGAGCAATTCTTTTCTGCCGCGATCGGACGCTAACGAATCCCACAGAAAGAACACGTTGTGTCATATTATGCTGGTCAAACGAAAGCATTCTTAACCTTGGTCGGGCTAATGCATAGATACGCGGCACCCTAAGTCGCCAGAGCAATGGAAGGAACGATATCGTGGAGGCGAAGATGACAAGGCGAGTGTTATCCGGTTGCCTGGTGCTGGGCGTAGCGATGCTCGCGCAGAAAACCGGGAGCATCGTGCATGGCTCAACGATCGGCAGAATGATTGGATCAACGATCATCGGAGCATTGGACCCTTCCGCGTGCGGTTCGGCTTCTCCTCCATCCTGGTGTTCGGGTTCCGATATCGGTGCATGGACGAATGCTTGTATCGCGCAGTTCTCAGCAAATCAACCTGGCCTCTGCATCCTTAGCACTGGCACTTACGAGCTGAAGACTACGATCGTGAAGCCGCAGTGGGTAACGATCGACGGCAACAACTCAGTCCTCAGAGCACGTTCACTGACAACTCCTGCGATCATCACTGCGACGACGGTCGCGCTCGCTCCGTCGTATCCTGGCTCCTATGCCCGGCGGGGGATTCGCGACCTCACGCTGCTGGGAAATGGTCCCACGAACACTCCATACGGCATATGGCTGGGCGGGGATTACAAAAACAAATTTGTTGCTTCCACTGCAGTCGATTTCCTGGAGCAATTCGATAATGTGCAGGTACAGAATTTCGGAACTCAGTACGAGATTGGAACTCACACCTACCAAGATACATGGATCGGCGGGACGATCATGGGTGGATATAATTCTGCTGAGAACGGGGTCGCGATTCAAGCACACGCCACGGGCGCGGAGAATATGACATTCGTGAGTACGATGTTTGAAGGCGGCGGCGGAAACACCGGCTATGCGCTCTATATGCCCGATGCCTACGGCTCGACGATCAATCTCGATCATGCGAGTCTCGACTATTGGGGAGCCGATAATCTGCACGGCTGCCCGAACCGCATTGGGAACGGCCAGGTGCTCTTTAACGACGGGCACCTGAGCGCAACGGGAACGCATTTCGAGACGTGCTCAGGCCCGCACATAGTCTCTAATTCCAGCACGATGGGGGTTGCCATCACTATCGGCGGAGGCACGGAATTTACGAACGTCGATGGGACGCACTCATTAACGGCGCCTGGCATTATCGAGGTCACGGGTAACGCACCTCAGGTGTACATCGATCCAGGAACGCTCGTCTCCGCGGCAGCTCGACAGAGAATCAAGGCGTACGTGGCGAACACAGGAACAGGGGGCCAAATCTGGGTCGGCCCGTATGTACAGGGGAGCGACTACCAGATTCCGGCGTGGTCAGGGGTGTGGAACGCTGGCGTTCAGCCAACGTATGCCGGAGGCTTAATCGCGGGGTTCTCTGTTACCGGCGAATTAGGTGCAACTGGATCGCTCACTGGGCATGCTCTCGACCAGAAAGCGGCGAATAATTTTGCCGGTAAGTGTACGATGGCGTCGGCTACAAGTTGCACGTTTACAATCGGATCGACATACACAAATTACGTATCTTTCGCTTCGATAGATCAGGCATCGGCCCCGCCTGCGGCGCCGATTGCAGCGAAGTGCAATTTATCAGGCATGAATGTAACTATCACCGCCGGTGCGAGCAACTCTCTGACCTGGGACTGCATGATCGTCGGCAACCCGAATTGAAACTTCCAATGTATGCCTCTCAGCTTTAAATCGTCCCGCCTCTGGGCTTGCTGTAGTTTGAGTTTGGAACGGATCCCCTACTTTTCGCGCTGCCAGATGGCGGAGGTTGAACAACATTGAAAGCGGGGCAGACTCTTTCGATCTCTGTTGCCATGTGCACCTACAATGGAGAGCGGTTTCTGAGCGCGCAACTCGAGAGTATCGCCGCTCAGAATAGATGTCCCGACGAACTCGTGATCTGTGATGATGGCTCGTCAGACGGTTCCACAGAGATTGCAAGAGATTTTGCCCATCGTGCGGCGTTCCCGGTCCGGCTTGTGGTGAACGCCGAGAATCTGGGGTCGACCAGGAATTTTGAGAAAGCCATTTCACTATGCCAGGGTGCGATTGTGGCACTCGCAGATCAAGACGATATCTGGTATCAGAACAAGCTCGATCGCATTGAGAAAGCGTTTCTGCCGTCAAGCACAATAGTCGCCGCTTTCAGCGATGCCGATTTGATTGATAACGATTCCCGGGTGTTGGGGCTGCGACTTTGGAACGCCTTCTCGTTTAATACTGCGGAGCAACGCCAGTTCAGGAAGGGTCGCGGGTTGAAAGTTCTGGTGAAGCATCCCGTTGTGACCGGGGCGACCATGGCCTTTCGTAGGAAGCTTTTCGATATTGTGACTTCCATTCCTTCGAATCATATTCACGACAGATGGATGTCTTTCCTGCTCGCAGCACGCGGCCAGTTCGAGGTGATTTCCGATCCGCTCATGCAGTATCGCCGGCATGAGACACAACAAGCGGGTCTGCCACCTCAGACCACGACAGGATTGATCGTACAGGCGAGGACCAGGGGAGCAAACTATCACCTTGGGGAGATTGAACTGTTCCGTCAGCTATACGAGAGGCTTGGAACGTGCGGGGCGCACTTCCCCTATGCGGAGTACGCACGAAAGCAAATTGAGGGAAAGATTTCTCATCTTACGAATCGAGCGATGTTGCCGCCAACGCGACTTGCACGGATCCCCAGAGTTCTCCAGGAAGCTTTCAACGGCGGCTACTGGCGTTACTCGGCCGGGTGGAACAGTATCGTGAAGGACCTGATGATTCCCTGAGGTGCGTGCAGGCCTCCCGCCGAGACCACCAAAAATATTAGCAATTCTCATCCTGCTTGATAATGATGCAGCCTCCTTTGCTGTTGCCATGAGCGCCCAATCAGGATGATCTGCCACAACAATCCCGCCAGTCCAATCAGGCTTGCAGCCCAGCCGAAGTCAACGTATGGAGGCGCAAAGTGGTATCGCACTTGGCTGCGACCGCCTGGTAAGACAGCCGATTGAAAAATGCTGTTCTGTTGGACCGCCGCGGGCGCCGCGCCATTCACTGTTACCCTCCAACCGGGCATGTAAAGCTCTCTGCGCAACAAAGTGGCGGGAGCAACACATTCGGCAGATACATCCTCGTGCCGCATCGTCAAAAGTGTGCACGGGCCGCCTTGAATCACCTGGAAATAGGGCGCTGGGTTTGGCAGTTCCCAGATATCCATGACGGAATCTGCGTAAGCCTTGTGCACTCCCGGCAATGTCGTCCCATATTCGAAAGCAAGTTGTAATGTGTGATTCGCTATTGCGCCATCCGGTCCCTCGATCTGTTGTGCCTGCTCGCCGACGGCGGTCCTCAACCGAAGCGCCAGCGGTCGCGAGCCAGCCTCATACGTAATAGTTAAGTGCAGGGGCGCTTCGGCGGATACGGCAATTGCTTTGTCTAGAGGTATTTGGAGAACCGCATTGTCCGCGGATCCGGCAAGGAGACGTTGTCCTGACTGGCACACAGTTTCAGCGCAAATATCAATCCTAAGATCGCCATCAATCGAGCCTCCGGAGCCGGCGATCATGGTTCCCACCGAAGTGATCGGGGAGTCGGCGATTGGCGGAGATGGCGCGACTACTCTCATTTTCACTGACTGACCGCTCCGAAGCATGACGTATTCCGCATCTGAGATTGTTTCGCTTTCGCGGCCTCTGTCGATATCCGCTGGGCGGGCGCTTCCAAAGTATGAATTGCCTATCTTTAATATTGCCTTCGCAAGGAAGCGCTCGATTGCCGGTTTCGCATGGTCATCCGCCATGGAACGAAACCGTTCCAATTCAGCGAACAGTGTCTGCAATCTCTTGGATGGGGTGAATTGTTCTACAGATTTCGCGGGCAAGAATGTGGTCGGAAACGGGCCCTGTCCGGGCTTCGTGACCACGTAGCGCACACCCAGGTCGAGATAATTCGCCAGATGTTGGCTCAAAGCCCGCTCTCCTTCGCCATCAGGCATCGCACCCGGCCAAAACGTTTCGCTCAAATCTATCTTCGAGAAGCCAGGCAAGAGACTGCGTTCAACATAATCCGCCCAAAGCTTTGGAACCGGCTCCACATTGTGGTTGATGCTGGCTATCTGAAAATAAGCACCGTAATTAGGCTCGATCGGGCCCAGCGAATAGAACCGGGAAAGGCCTATATGATCGCGTAAGAATTGGACGGCCGCGGTATCGAGTTGGTCTCGACGCACGCTCGCCGTGAGAGGCACCGTAAACATTATCGCGGCGTCGATTACGAGCAGAAAAGCCAGCGCCTCACGGCATTGCCTGCTGGGCAACAGTTTCCATGACAAACCGGCCGCGAGCATTCCGACAAGCGCCCAGCCCACGGAAACGCCCAATAGCAGGAAGCCAAAGGGAACAAATGTCCGTGGACGCTCCCAGAAGGCGCGCTGCGGCGATGCCAGAGCGATGGCAATTGCCAGCAAACCCATCGCGATCCCGAAGGGTTTACGCCAGTTTGGCCTCCTGTGTAAAAAATCATCCAACCCGAAAGCTGCCAAGACTATGACCGCCAGTTCCCACGACGGAGGTGCATAGCGGAAGAAGTTTGTTTGCCTCATCAGAGGAATGCGATTCATCAGGCCAACGACCGGAGGTACGCCGAAGGTCTTGGCCCACGCTAATAAAACCCAAGCTAACAGGACAAACTTCAAGCCACGGGGCTCAGACCTGCCAATCACTCCTACCGCGGCCATCAAGATGATCAGGATGCTTGTATAACCTCCAATCGCAGCCCAAATCTGAGAAAGCGTGAGGGAGTGCAGACTCGTCCCCAACGATCCATACACGTACGGCATAAGAGTGGCGGAGAATGCTGCCCAGGGAAGAGATCTTTCCCCTGCATTATGGATACCGAAGGAATCCGATTGCCGCACGTAGTCCACGAACGCGATGAGCAGGGGAGTTGCAACCAGTATGCCCAGCACGAATCCCGCAATTGCCCGCCGCGCCATCATCCAGCGCTCGGGTTCGGCGACTAATCGATACAATCCCCAAGCGAGCACCAGAAGGGCGCTGAGATAGGCAGTTTCCGGGAATCCGGCGAGAATCGACCAAGCGGTTGTGACCCCGATGATCAGCATGCTGACAGGGCCCTGGTCTTTTTTTTTGGCGCGCTCAATGCCGAACAACAGCAGCGGCAGAAACGGCAGCGAGCAATAGCCACTGGCGGGACCAGGCGTCCAGGCGATGGTTCCATTCAGGGCAAAGAGCGATCCGCCCATCCAAGCGGCGAGGCGACTTAAGCCCAGTTCGCGCAACAGGGCATACGTTGCGAGTCCAGCAATGATCTGCATGCTGATTTGCTGCCAAAGTATCCCTCCCGACAGTTGTAGCAATAAACTAAATGGCAGGAAAAACGCTCCCGGCTGCAGTTCCCCCGCGAGTGGCATCCCGATCCCCGTGTAAGTGTTCCACCACGGTACAACGCCGTGCACCCAGTCCCATGCAGCGAGCCGGCCAAGAGCTTCCGAGGTGAATCCAACGTTGGGATCTAAAAAAGGCCACCGCAGTGGGAGGGTGCCATGGGTCAAACCCGAAACGAACCACATGGGATCGCTGCTTCGCCGGAGCAGCCACAGGGGTACGCGTAATGCAAGGGGTAGTAGAACGAGCAATACGGTAGGCAACATGGGATGGCGGTCGAAAAATTCGGCCCCGTTGCCTGGAGCTCGTTCCGCTTTGATAATAACTGTGTTCGAAATGATGTGATTGCTCCGGACGCGTACGTGTAGCTACTCTGCAGCGCGGGATTCTTCGGATTGTATACGCTCAGGGAAGTGCTAGAAAAGACGCCTACGGCTGTACTTGAGTCACGCCGGCAGTACTAGTAGGAGTCTGGATGCATGACAACGCGAGACTGGTTCCTGGTTCGGTGGAAAACATACGTTGCGATCTTGGAACTTTGGAACCACAAGCCCGATGCACAATCGGCGAATGGTTTGGGTATCCGCGGAATTGGCTGGAGGATTCTGCATCCTCACCGACGGAACGGCGATTTTATGTAGATGTATGGGGATGTATAATTTGCAGGCGGGAGCAGCAATTCCTTGGAAGGGTCTGGCTAATCTCGGCCAAGGAATCAGTTCGCGCCCTGGCCGGAAGACCGCAGGCTTCGTCGAAATCAGAGAGTTTTCAATAATCTTTGGAGCCAGAGTTTCGAGGAGGAATGGGAGCCAAGAATGAAATTGCTGATTGCCGGTGGCGCGGGGTATTTGGGGTCGTTATTGATTCCAAGGCTCCTGGATCGAGGCTATCAAATCGATGTAGTGGAGTTGTTCTGGTTCGGCAATCAATTGCCGAAGCAAGTTGGCATTCTTAACAAAGACATCTTCCACCTGACTGTCGCGGATCTCCAAACTTATGATCAGGTGATATTTCTTGCCGGTCTATCCAATGATCCTATGGCCGAATATTCGCCAAGCAAGAACTTCATTTTGAATGCGGCAGCACCGGCATATCTGGGTTACATCGCCAAAGTTGCCCAGGTCAAGCGCTATATTTACGCTTCCTCCTGTTCCGTATACGGCTATACGGAGAACGAACTTTACGACGAGACGCGGCCGGTGGGGGCCAGTTATCCGTATGGCATTTCAAAGCTTCAGGGCGAACAGGCAGCGTTGCAACTTACGAATAACGACTTCTCCGTAATCTGCTTGCGCAAGGGTACGATTTCAGGATACAGCCCCCGCATGCGGCTAGACCTGATTGTCAATACGATGTTCAAGTCGGCAATGCGCGATGCTGCCATCACCGTAAATAATCCTTCGATCTGGCGCCCTGTGTTAAGCATCACGGATGCCGCGACCGCATACATTCGAGCGATTGAGGCGAGTGCGAAGATCTCGGGTGTGTTTAATCTCGCTTCTGGAAACTATACAGTTGGAGAGGTGGCGGACGTGGTGAGAAGCAGAATCGAGGAGCGTCTCGACCATCGGGTCAACTTAGTCATAAACCATGTCCAGGACTTTCGAAACTATAAGGTGAGTACTGAAAAAGCCGCCAACGTGTTGAGTTTTCATCCGACCGGCAGCGTTAGGTCGATTGTTGACGATTTGATCGCAAACATGGACAAATTTCGTGATTGGGACAATCCGTTGTATTCGAACATTCATACATTCAAAATGTTGGACGAAAGAATTGGGATTCCCGCCATGTCGGGTGCGTTGATTGCGCAATGAATGCGCCGGTCATTGGTGGAAAAGGTCCACCGAGCAGCGCAATAAAAAAATGGTAACAGTGGAGAAGTTCGGGATCTCGGTGGCGGAGACAGCTGACAATCTGAGCGCAAAATGGGCGAGGCGATCCGGCTCCAGGCCAAAGGTCTCGGTATGCCTAGCGTCTTATCAGGGTGAGCGCTATATTTCACTGCAACTGCACTCGATCCTTGGTCAGTTGTCTGCCGACGATGAAATCATTCTTGTCGACGATGGTTCCCAGGACGGTACCTGCGACAAAGTCTTTGCTTTGCGGGATCCTCGAGTTCGCGTAATACGGAACCCTAAGAATCAAGGTGTCCTCCGTTCCTTTGAAACTGCGCTTTCCTGCTGCTCGGGAGAGATCGTATTTCTCAGCGATCAGGATGATCTTTGGCTGCCGAAAAAGGTAGAAACGGTCTTGGAAATATTCTTCCACGACCCGGATTTGGTGTTGGTAGCAAGCGACGCGATCCTCATTGATGAGAATGGAATTAAGATTGGTGATTCCTTTTACGCGCAGCGAGGGAGATTCCGTCCTGGACTATGGTCGAACTTGCTGGTTGGCAAATTCCATGGATGTACGATGGCATTTCGCTCGACCTTGCTGCGAAGCGCATTGCCTTTTCCGCCCGCGGAAGAAGTGCATCATGACACCTGGATCGGGTGCGTCAACGCGCTGATTGGTGGTAAAACAAAGTATATTTGTGAACCGCTTGTCGCATACCGGCGACATCCGACAAATGTGACGGGGCGGACAAGGTTAAGTACTTACCAGAGATTAAAGGTGAGGTCTCTGCTTTTCATGGGATTGCTGGTGTTCTGCGTGAAGCGCGCAAGAAGGGCTCCGCGGTTCTTGTGGCGCCGTTGCAGGTCCTAACTTACTGCCTACGGAAGGCTATAACAAGAAGAAGATGACCATCGCGTTAGCGCTATGTTGCGAAAACTAGAATATGTCTGCCTGGTCGGCAGCCTCGGACTGATAGGCGCGGACCGCATCGACCTGGCGGCCGGACATCTTCCTTTTATCTTAACGCCTTTCCTGGTTCTTGCGTCCCTGGTCGTTTTGCTGCATCTACTGCGCACGCCGCCGGACCGGTTGTTTCGATTTACAATCACACCACCTATTCGGAGACAACTGCCTTTTCTCGCCGCTTGCGGCCTTTTTTTGTGTTTTACGTTTGCTTCGATTCCGATTGGTCTGGACCCCGACCGGAGCGTGGTTGCTTTTGGTGATTTGTTGGTTCTGGTTATTTTGGGATTTTGCATTTCAGTGCAGATATTGCGAGAGCCGGCACAGGAACTACTGATTGTTCGTTCCGTTGGATTCGCTTTGCTTGTCTACGTAATTTTTTGCATCGGAGAGTGCATCGCGTGGCGCCATGGAATTTTTATAAACACAGAAAGGACTGGTCCATGGCTACAATCGATGTTTGCACCCGGTACGCTGGGACCATGGGTGCCGACGCTGGCGGGAACGACTTTTGATTCCAACCGCTCTGCTTTCGTGCTAACAATGTACCTAGCGCTGCTTGACAGGTTTGCTGCGAAATCGCGGTACACGACTCTCTGTCGTTTCGCGATCGGGTTTCTTGTTCTGTTAACGTTGTCGAGAGCCGGCACGCTCTGTTGGTTGGCCTATTACGTATCTTCAAAGAAATTCTGGATGCGTTTGACCTCGCGGCGAGTGTTGGCGCGGATAGCTGCGATTGCGATCGTTGGTTCGCTCCTTTTCGTGGTCTACCGACAGGAAATTGTTGACCTGGCGGAAGCATGGCAAGTCGTAGATGCCTTTTCTACCAAGATGTCCATGGGCCAGGGTAGCTCGGGGGAGAGCCACGTTATCTTAATAGAACGAGGTTTCGAAACCTGGTTGAGCTCAACAAAGACTATTATTATGGGGATCGGGTATGCGGCTGCTCCAAAAGTCTTGGAAGATTTGTTTGGAAATGATAAACGCGGAAACTTTCACGACATCTATGTCACAGTTCTGGCCGAGATGGGTCTACCTGCGTTTTTTGTTCTAATGTTCCTCTTTGGTTATCCGCTGGCTGCCAGAAAGGGCGCTGTACCTTGCATGGCCGCCATTATGGTCTTTAACGTCGGCTATCAGTCTCTGACCGAGCCAATATTTTGGCTCGCGCTTGCGCTTCTTTGGTCATATGAGCGGAGGGGCTCACCGGCGCTTCGATGGTTCGCGTTCCTTCCGAAGTTTGGTGATCGAAGGCTTGCGAATGCTAGTTCATAACTCTTTCCAAGCCGAGCGCGTGCCTCGCAGGTAATGTTCGGTGGCATGATCAAAACGCAGCTATCAGGTGCCGAGCGAAACGAAACAATGACGCGAGTGCGATTGAATGAGATTGCCTCAGTGAAACGCATTTCGAGATTCCGGCACTATGGCAGGAGATTTAAAAGTGCACGACTATGAATCGTCAGGGTTACCGCCTGATCTCGCCGAGCGCATCCGGGAAGAGGCGGTGGAAAACGACGAGATTTATCGGCGTCGTTCCACCGACATCCTTGATTTATCGCGTGTCCACTATTTTCACTCCGAAATGGTGGATTGGGCGATCAGACAAATGGGTAATTTGAAAGGTGCGCGGATTTTGGATGTCGGTATTGGCGACGGTCTAACTTCGGTTCTGATGGCTTTGGCTGGAGCCCAAGTGACCGGAATCGAGGTGTCGTCAGTGGCGCTCGCTCGTGCGGAGACTTTGGCGCGACGTTACAACGTCGGTCTGAATTTACAAGAAATGCCTGGTGAGGATTTACGTTTCGAGAAAGATACTTTTGACGGAATTCTGTGCGTCTCCGCATATCACCACATGGACCAGAAGCGAGCTGCATCTGAGTTTGCCCGCGTTTTAAGGCGGGGTGGACGTCTCGTAATGATTGACCCGTTCGCCAGCAACCCACCTGCCTGGCTGTACCGACGCATTGGTCAAATTTTCTCTCGCGAAGCGACCTCCAGAGAAACACCGTTGCGGGTGCGCGATCTGCGATTTTTGCGGGAACATTTCGACAGAGTGGACTGGCGAGGTATGTACTTGTTATCAGTGGGGCTAATTGGATTGGAGCGCATATGGAAGAACCCTCATCCATCGATCTTTCGATTTACTGAGTCTGCGTTCAAATGGACCTCAGCTTTGGATTCGCTGGTACTTAGGATTCCGGGCGTTCAACGCGTTGCGTGGAAGATCGCGGTCGTGGCACAACGATAAAAGTGGCAGCGGAGGCTCGAGCGTAGTGGTCGAGCTGCGAAAAGGTTCTTGTTCCCAGCACGTCAGCGAGATCATCCCGATCTGGAGCCGCAGCATTCTCCCTTACTTCATCTACTTCATCTTCTTCTGAGATATTTGAAACTTCAAGGAACAACATAACCTAGTAGTTCGTCCGTGGTCTGACCTTCGCATTTCGGATCTTCGCTAACGAAGTGATCGTATCCGGTCCGGCAACGGTATAGCGCGACCAGGTTGAGTCCAGGAATCGGTTGCGAGTATGCATACCCATCCTTGCCCAGGCTCCGCTGACCTTCGCAAGCGACATCGAGCGATACAAAGTAGTCTTTCTGATCTCGCTTGCAGCCGTAAAGTGGCACTGTGGCTCCGTGGAGCGGGTTCGCGTAAAGATGGCCGAGATGTGTCTGCAACCGAAAGCCGCTATTCGGGCTAATCCACCCCGTGGTGACCTCATGCACGCTTCCGTTGAAATAACGATTGAAGGGAACCGCTGCGAGGGCATTTGGGTTCCACTCCATAGGCATAAGAACCCAGTTTGACCCCGTCGCGGACATTCCTGCTTCAGCTGGACCTGCTTCCCAGCTCGGCGGCGGGTACGAGATCGAAGTGTACATTTCGACTGTGGGATATGATCCGATGTTAATATTTCCGTAAGCGTCGCGCACGAAACCGGCAAGGAAGCCCTGTTCGTACCCATCGGAATTCGTGTCCATGGTCATGAGTTGCTGCCAGCGCGAAGACCCGGTCAAGAGCGCGTCCTGAGGAATCTTATAAAGCTCAACGCCGTAGGGGTCGAGTTCGAGTACGTCTCCGGTGGTCGACGGCGGACGATCCGGGAGGTTGAAGATACCGTACCATTCGCCGGTTTTCGAATCATAAGCCATGTCCCCCCAACTGGGATTCGGATCGTCTGGATCTAATCCATTGAAAGTCAGCATTCCTTGAACCGTGAAGTGCACCCCGTCGGTTGAAACCGCGGCCACGTGATGTGAAGTCGGATTGGTGTCTTCATAAAACATATGAATCTCGGATTTATGATCGGCATTGTAAAGAGCAGGCTGGCCAACCCCGTATCCCGTCGCGGTGGTGGTTGGGATAACCGGCTGCGGATACTTCTTCCAGACGATGCCATCGTTTGAAAAGGCTACTCCGATACTATTGCTATCCCCGCTAAGCCACTGCGTGGCTACGTAGTACATCGCATAGGTATAGGTGTTTCCGTCGCCAAGCGGATTCTCGAAAACGCCGCCAATTACCTTCGGATTGCAAGTGAAAGCAGAATCCCATGCGCCCGGGGTTTCCGCCAGCACCACTATCGGGGTGGAAGACTTATGTGTGGACATATCGATCGATTCGTAATAGATCGCATCCGTGTCCTGAGAGGGATCGTTCGGATTGACCCCGGGACTGCACCACCAGAACTTTCGCGTATTCCCGCTTTCGATCACAGAGGGTGAATAGTTGTAGGTTCCGGGATTGCCTACTGCTCCCGGGGGAAGTGTGGGGGAATCGCCACAACCGCTCGCGGCATTCAGGATAACCAAAATCGTAGTTGTGAGAACCAGATTCCTGGAAAGGTTCAAGTTGACTTCCTTTCGACTGAAGAGTTTCGCACATTTTCGACTCACGGCTTGACCGCTGACTGCAATTGCTAAGGGAATACAGACTACTTCAGGAAAACGATAGTCGGGATCGGCCAGTACACGCCGCGCAAAGCGAGCGGTGCCATGCTCTCCGAGCCAGCGCTGATCGGCATAGGTCATCTGCAGATAATGGCGACGTAAATCCGCATAGGCTTAAGGAGCAAGTATTGCGAGCGCCGCAGCGGTCAATGCCAACTGCGAGGAAACCTGCGTCCAGCCTTGCAGGTTGCGGATAAAGGCTCCGGTCGGCAGCTTGTAAGGTACAACGATCTGATCTCCCGGGTACAGATGGAGGCGATTGAATTTCGATCCCTCGAAAAGACCGTTGACGTTGTTGGCGGCGACCACTACTCCGTTCGCGCGCAGTACGAACGCATGGTGCAGGTCGGATTGGGGTTTCCCCTTGCCGGCGATTTCCAGATAGGCTCCAGTGCTGTTACGCGTTTCATAAATAAACGAGCCCGGGTTATACACATCCCCGACCACCGAGACAGTCGAAGGAACGTGGGGAATTGAGAGCCGGTCGTTGTCTTCCATTGCCATGTCGGGAAAGTCCGCGATGCTATTATCTTTGGGCTTTACCGGCAAAGCGACACGTCCGCTGGCGCGAGTGTTCCGGAGCTGCGTAATGATCGCTTCCTGTGCCGCCATCAACTCTGGCAGATCCCCAGGGTTGGTGGAGGCTGCCGCGGACATGGCCGACTGGCGGATTTGTACCTCCATGGTTTGCGCCAGTTCGTTCAGACTTTTCTGCTGATCCACTCGCGCCGATTCACGGATCAACTGGGAACCGTAAACGTAGGCGTCGGGCGTCAACCCTCCGGCACGAATCAAGACCGAGCGCAGAGTTTCATTGGTTTCCAGCTTGTAAACACCGGGGCGTTTCACCTCGCCTTCGACGATCACATATTGCGAGCGGTCCGCTTGCGGCACACTGATATCCCGCTGCGAGAAGATGGTTACAATATCCCCCGGCTGCAATTCGAGGTTGCTGGCTTCATCTTTCTCGATGATCGCCTTGCGTGGGCTCATCCAAACCAGCTTCGAAGAAAGATCAACCGGATTCACCCGCTGAATAATGGCGTAGTCCCAATTAATTTCGGGAGCATAGCGCCGCACATCCTCCGCGATATCCTTCACGACATTGGGGTAGGGAGTCGCTGTCGACATCTGTAAAGACGGTTGGTTTGCCGTATTCGAGTTACTGCCTGGGGTTGGAGTCAGGTTAGCCGACGGGCTTAACTCACTCTGGGCGTAAAGGGAAGTTGCCGGATTCGCAGAGCCACTCGTCCCTTGGGGCGCTACATTCGGAACATTGTTGTTCGGCGTCGACTCCTGAGTACCCGTCGCCGCGGTGGGAGCGGCGCCGCCAGGCAATGTACCGTTTGGGGTTGCGCCGCTGGGTTGCGTCTGATTACCACGAGCGTTCTGACCAGCCGCACCGGGAATGGGATACTCGGTGGCGCTGCCGTTCACGATGGCGGCGCGGTTGCGCCAGTAGCGGCGAGTGAGCAACGCCTGTGCATCCGGAATCAAATCACGTACGCGCATTCCCGGCTTCCAAGGATACCTGCCGGGATTCGCTACGTTGCCTCGCAAGGTTACGGTGTCTTCAAAACGCGGAACGATAGAGAACACGCGAACAATGTCGCCATCCTTGAGCGGTTCGGCGCGGGACTGCTCGTCATAAGGGAACTCCAAGGTTTTGCGAGCCGTATGATCCACGAAGCGCTCAATCGTAATCTTGCTAGAGTCGGCAACAGAGCTCAGGTCGCCAGCGATGTCAATCAGATCGTTCAGCGTCGAGTGATCCTTCATCTCATAAATTGCCGGTGAATTCACCGACCCCGCAATGGCCACCAGCGGACCAACGTGCGGGATGTAGATGACATCGCCCGGCTGCAGGCGGACGTCTTTGGACTTATCGCCCTTGATCACCAGGTCATAGAAATCGAAATCCGTGATGGTGGCCCCATCCCGCCGCACTTGAATATGCCGCAGCGATCCCTGCGGAGTCGGTCCACCTGAAGCGAAAATCGCATTCACCAACGTGCTCAGCGAACTGATGGTGTAGGTTCCCGGATAGCGGGCATCGCCCACCACAAACACCTGGATGGAGCGTAGCCGGCCAATATTTGCCGTGACGTTGAAGTTCTTAAAAATCTTCGAGATTTCATTCTTCAGATGCTGTTCCAGATCTCCATAATGGATGCCGGCAACCGAGATCTGTCCCACTTGCGGGATGTAAACTTGCCCGGACCGGTCGACAACCACCCGCAAATTGGCCTGTACCTGTCCCCAAATTCTGATCTGCAGTTCGTCGCCCGGTCCAATGATGTAGTCACTCGGAACTTGCATCCAGTCGACGGGAGAAAATGTGCTGGGAGCCTGCACGAACAGCGACTGGCCGAACAACGGCAATGGCCGACCTACCGAATCGGCCACCATCTGCTCAAATTCCGTACCCGGCTGGACTGGGCCCTGCGGCCGCCAGACCTGCGAGGGGTTGAGCGGTGGTCTGCTGGGAGTGTACTGATCTGTGCTGAACCCTCCAGGGTTCATCAAGGTTGGCGTGCGCACGCCAGAGGGCGAAGTATCGTCCACCAGGACGCTGCCAGATCTTTGACTTTGAGCACCGCTGCATTGCGCACTGCTCGCCATCGTTGGATCGGAGCAATCTACTGTTGCGCCCTGAGAACTTGTGCCTTGGGCAAGAGGGTCGTTGAGCGACTGCGAAAAACATCCCGCGATCGTCAGAATGACAAACACGGTGAGAAGCAGCGACTTTGGCATCATCAATTCAAGAATCCTGTCAGTTCCTAAGAGTCCAAGCCTCGTAATTTAAGCCTGCCGAACCCGGGCCGTTGACGGCGGCGTTTGCCCGACCCTTGTCGATAGTTGGAGATTCTCGACTGCCTTAGGTTACGCAACCTTTACTTTCTCGGCAAGAGGTGGGCGAGAACCATGCAGGCATTTCTACCGCTTGATCACCTTATCGTTGAAAACAGTTCCTGGCCGGTGCAGGGTCAGATCGAGTCATCTGGGGAAGAGAGCGGAAACTGGGTTGAGAAGCATAGGGTAGTCATCCGCGGGCCGCTTTCTAGCGGAACCCCTCAATTTACCAGTCACTTCCGGTCGCCGTTTAATCACTCTGGCGCACTAATGAGGAATCGAGCCTGTAAATAATAATCGACCACGTTTACAAATTATTACTCGGCTTCTTGATGTTTTGAGGTATTATTCCGCGCACACGGAAGACCTGCAGTGATCGCGACAGAACCGTGGGCATGCCACGGCTGTTATCCCGGGAGGGGGACTAGATAGATAATGAAAAACCTGGCTCCGCTACAGCCGTTTCTCTTATTTTCCATTCTGACTTTATCCGGTTTCACAATCGCTTGCGGCAGCGCAGGTTTCAACGATCCCCCGGGCGTCACGGCATCGGTCGCGAAGACACAAAATCCTCTGGTAGCACAGGTCAGTTTAGTCACAGCTTTGGGCGGATGCCCCGGCCAGGCTATGGTCGAGTTCGGCCCCGATACGTCTTACGGACGAAACACGGCATGGTATCCAGTTGTCGCGTCGGCCGGGAATTCGGCAATCCTCGTCGCAGGAATGAGACCCTCGACCACCTATCACATGCGTGCTTTGGTCCAGGCTCAATGTGCGAGCGGTACCAATACATATACCGGCGACGACCTTACCTTTACAACCGGCGCGTTGCCCGCTCTTCCTTTTCCTACGCTCACGGTGACCCGCCCTAGCCCATCCGCCACCTCCCCTGAGAATCCGGGGATCGAAATGATAGACGTAACCACCGCCGGGGTGCCGGCCTTTTTCACTGATCGGGATGCCAATCCCATTTGGTATTACGATGTCGGACCGCAAAATTTTCCGTACACGTTTAAGTTACTGCCCAATGGCCATATGATTTTAAGCATCACTACAAGCATCACGGCGCCGGTGGTTTCACTCATACGCGAAGTCGACTTGGCCGGAAACACCATCCGCGAGATGTCTATAAACGCTCTGGGAGCGAAAATGCAGGCTGCTGGATACGATTTCGTCCCGCAAAGCTTTACCCACGATTTCGTTCCGCTTGCTAACGGACATTTGATTGTCCTTGTCGACTACGCGAAAAACTTCAACAACCTTCCTGGGTACCCCGGATCATTGGCTGTCGTCGGGGATGGCATTGTTGATTTAGATCAGAACTGGAATCCGGTTTGGGCGTGGAACAGCTTCGACTATCTCGACGTAAACCGTCATCTGAACGGGTTGCCCGACTGGACCCACAGCAACGCTGTGCTCTACTCGCCGGTCGACGGCAATCTGCTCATCTCGATGCGCCACCAGTCGTGGGTTTTGAAGATCGACTACAACAATGGAACCGGCGCAGGCGACGTGATTTGGCATCTCGGCTATCAGGGCGACTTCGCCTTGACTCAAGGGGGTGTCCCAACCGATGATCCGGCGGTCTGGTTCTCTTTTCAGCATTTTCCATCAATCGTAAGCCAAAACGGCCCGCAAACGACGCTTGCCATCTGGGATAACGGAGATAGTCGCGTCCTGGACACGAGTGGAGACATTTGCCCGTCGTTGCTTTTGAACACGCCCTGCTACTCGCGAGCCACTATCTTTCAGGTTGATGAGAGCGCGATGGTTGCCGATCTGTCTTGGTTTAATTTGCCAGGTCCTTATGACTACTCCCTGTGGGGGGGCAGCATCAATCAATTAGATAATGGAAATGTGGAATTCGATATAAATGCCGCGGCCCCACCTATCGCTCCTAACATCGCTTCCGAGGTGCAAGAAATCACGCCGGCCTCCCCTTCGCAGATAGTCTGGAAACTCGACATTACGCCGGCGGTCGATGACGCCTATCGCGCTTATCGCGTTCCTAGTCTCTATCCCGGAGTGAATTGGTCGTACTGAGCGGAATCAAATCAATAGCGTAGCGCACTGTCGGCACCGAATACACGCCAAGCACTTCCGGCGAAAGCATTCGGACTGCGGATGCGAGTCGCAGGCGCGAACAAAACAGCCCGAAATCTCGCGACTCTGTCTCGCTACTGGACGATGACCGTCAGCGTGGCTTGGTGGCTCAAGCTTCCAGAAGTTGCGGTAATCGAAGTGTGTACGTTTCGGCTGGCGCGCCCGTCGAAGCGGTTGAGGGCGGCGGCGTGGACAATGAGTTGCCGTCCCCGCAGCCAGATATCGGGAAAACCAAAACTATCAGCGGCAAGCCCGCAGGTGGAAATTTCGCACCAGCAAATCCACCAATGCGGAAAGAAAAATCTGGTGAGCGCGGAAGGATTCGAACCTTCGACCCATGCCTTAAAAGGGCATTGCTCTACCAACTGAGCTACGCGCCCTCACCGTTCTCCAAATAGTTTACCATTGGCTGAAGGCAAGACTTTTCTTCTAGCTCTGATAAAACGACAAACAAGCTTCAAATTGATTAGAGCCAACTCGTGGGGCAAAGCTGTGGCCAGGATGCCAATCGCATGACGCAGGTTTCAGGGACTCCGCACTTCATCGGTGTGGATGTGGGAGGTACCAAAGTAGCTGCTGGGCTGGTGAATGCTGCCGGCGAAATCACTTTTCAGGCGCGAACTCCAATGGCCGCCAATGACGCTGCGGCTGGGTTGGCGGCTGTAGTTTCCGCGATCGATGCGGTTCGTGCTTCCTCTTCTTCGGCGACAGAGGGCCCGATTTCGGGCATTGGCATCTGCGCTCCCGGGCCGCTGGACCCGCACAATGGCATCGTGATCAATCCTCCGAATCTGCCGGGTTGGCGAAATTTTCCGCTCGCAGCAGAAATATCCAAGGTCTACAAAGTTCCGGTTCGACTCGATAACGATGGAAACGCGGCTGCTTTAGCCGAAGCCTTATGGGGCGCCGGCCGAGGTTTCCGCAATGTTTTTTGCGCCACGATCGGCACCGGCATTGGGACTGGGATTGTCTTTGATGGCCGCATTTACCATGGCCGCACCGGCGCCGCCGCCGAGGGCGGTCACAACACAATTGACTATCGCGGCCCACGCTGCGGATGCGGCAAGCTGGGCTGTATCGAGGCGCTGGCGTCAGGTCCGGCTATCGCTCGCAGAGCTGCGGAAAAACTCGCGAAGCCGGGTCAGTCCTCGAGGATTCTTGATTTGGCCGGCGGACATCTCGATCGCATTAGCAGCGAGATGGTTAGCAAAGCCTACGCCGCGGGCGATATTTTGGCGAAAGAAGTCTTAGAAGAAACCGCGGGCCTGCTCGCCATTTGGTTGGGAAACATCGTGGACTTACTCGAGCCCGATGTAATGATTATTGGCGGAGGCGCCGGCGCGATGTTGCGGCCCTTCTTCGATTTGATTCGTGAACGGCTTCCTGAGTGGTGCGTGAATTCGCATTGTCAGGATGTTCCCCTGGTCGCTGCCCACTACGGTGCTGACGCCGGTATCGCTGGAGGCGCGGCACTCTGTCGAAATTAACTCTCGTTTCCGGACGCGAGATCCCAGCCTGAGCCGAGGTCGATAATCCCGCCTAGTGCGAGTTGATGCATAGAGCCGAAAGACCCCGGCCAGCGCGACTTGTAACGTTTGCCGAAAGATCGACACTATCTCGCTTGGGTGCCGCGCAGAGCTTAGGATTTTCAGCAACTTCTAAGCAAACGTCCCGTGCGAAAAAAGCGATTAATGCTTGACTCCGGTTTCTGCATATGATAAACCGTTGCTCCACGACTCGTATGGGTAAGCTGCGGTGACGAGCCGCTTCCATCCGGGTGGTACCCCCCGAACTAATACGCTCCGCACGGATAAGCCCGGCTTGTATTTGGGCGGTCTGACGTGTCAGTTCCTGCGAAACTCGATCGGATCACATTGACGGATAAAGGGAGAACACATGGCTAAACAAAGTACACAGCACAAATTGGACCGGGTGCGTCCGCCTCGCGTCCAGATCACTTATGACGTAGAGACTGGCGGAGCCATTGAGATCAAGGAACTACCGTTCGTGGTTGGCGTCCTCGGAGATTTTACCGGCAATCCAGAACAGCCCCTGCCCAAGCTTAAGGAGCGGCGCTTTGTCGAGGTGACACCCGACAACTTTGATTCGGTGCTCGAAAGCATGAAGCCGCATTTGTCTTTCGCAGTGGAAAACAAGCTGAGCGAAGAATCCGACGCCGGTCAGATTAAGGTCGATCTGCGTTTCAAGAGCCTGGAAGACTTTGAACCGGAGCAGGTTGCGCGGCAAGTGAAGCCTCTGAAAGAACTGTTAGATCTTCGAACGCGCCTGAATGATTTAAAGGGAACGCTGCAGACCAACGAAAAGCTGGATGAGGCTCTGTTACAGGCCGTGAGTCAGACGGAAAAGTTGGACAAACTGAAATCCGAGGTCGGCGAGAAGGGGGATAACAATGGCTAAACCTATGGTGGAAGAAAAGCCCGCAGCCGGGCCAGTAGCGGTGGAACCAAGCAGTCTTCTCGACCAGATCGTCGAACAGGGAAGGTTTACCGATTCCAGCACGCGCGAGCGCGGAAAGAGCCTGATCAAGGAATTTGTTTCACAAGTGCTCGAAGGCTCGATGACCATCGGCCGCGATGCCGATCAGATGATCACCGCCCGGGTCGCCCAAATCGACCATCTCATCTCCCTGCAGTTGAACGAAGTGCTGCATCATCCTCAGTTCCAGAAGCTCGAAGGCACATGGCGAGGACTCAAGTATCTGCTCGATCAGTCTGAAACCAGCTCGCAATTGAAGATTCGCATTCTCAACGCTTCGAAAAAAGAATTGCTGCGCGATCTGCAACGCGCGCCGGAATTCGATCAAAGCGCGATGTTCAAGAAAGTTTACGAAGATGAGTACGGCATCTTCGGCGGCGAACCCATTGCAGCTTTAGTCGGAGACTACGAATTCAGCAAGCACCCGGAAGACATGGAGCTGCTGGAAAAAGTATCGCAAGTGGCGGCCGCTGCCCATGCACCGTTTTTGTCCGCAGCGTCGCCGGAATTGCTGAACCTGCAGAGCTTTACCGGACTCGATCAACCTCGCGACATCGGGAAGATTTTCGATAGCACCGAATATGCCAAGTGGAAGGGTTTTCGCGAAAGCGAAGACTCGAAATATGTCTGCCTGACTTGTCCCCGTATCCTGATGCGCCTGCCGTATGGCCGCGATACAAAACCGGTCGACGGATTTAATTACGAAGAGGGCGTCGACGGAACGGATCACGAAAAATATCTCTGGGGCAACGCCGCGTACGCGCTGGCTTCCAGAATGACGCAGGCTTTTTCTTTGTATGCGTGGTGCGTCTCCATCCGCGGCGTCGAAGGCGGCGGCTTGGTGGAAGGCTTGCCCTCCCACACTTTCCGAACCGATGAAGGCGACGTGGCTCTGAAGTGTCCTACGGAAATCGCCATCACCGACCGTCGCGAAAAAGAACTTGCGGATCAAGGTCTGGTTCCGCTGGTTCACTGCAAAGGCACCGACAAAGCGGCGTTCTTCAGCATTCAATCCTGCAACAAGCCGAAGCTCTACGACAGCGATTCTGCCACGGCAAATGCCCGCATCTCGGCGCAGCTGCCTTACATGATGGCCACCTGCCGCTTCGCTCACTACCTCAAGGCAATGATGCGCGACAAGATCGGCAGCTTCATGTCGCGCGACGATGCGTGGCGCTTCCTGAATCGCTGGATCAGCCAATACGTAACCCAGGACGACAAGGCGAACCAGACCACCAAGGCCAAGTTCCCCTTGCGCGAGGCTCGTGTGGATGTGGAAGAAGTCAAAGGCAAGCCCGGCGTGTATCGCGCCATCGCTTATCTGCGGCCTCACTTCCAGCTTGACGAACTGAATGTTTCTCTGCGGCTGGTGGCGGAGTTGCCGGCGGCGGCAAAAAGATAACCCCGTTGTATTTGGCGGGAGCTTCACGCGGGAGCGGTAAACAAGGCCTGACGGTCCTTGAATTCAGATTGCTTGTGAGGAGGAATTGCGATGGCGAGTGATGCATATCTCTTAATCGACGGAGTCACCGGGGAATCCCAGGCACAAGGGATGACCAATAACATTGAGCTCGATAGTTTTTCGTTTGGTTGCAGCAATCCCGCGGATGTAGGCGGGAAAGGATTGTCCGCCGGCAAGTGTTCGTTGTCGGATTTCAGCTTCAGCTGCGCTGTGGACCAGGCCAGCTACCAGATTTTGAAAGCCATCTATACCGGCCAGCACATCGCCAAGACGACTTTCTCCTTACGTAAGTCGACGGGCGCCGCAACGCCTTACACCTATCTCACGGTGCTCATGACCAACTGCTACATCACGAGCAACAGCATGGGTGGAGGCGCGTCCGGGCCGCCAAGTCAGAGCGTCAGCATCGCCTACGAACAGATCGAATTCCAGTACTACACGCAGGATACGTCGAGCGGCGCAGTTACCCTGGCGGGAGCTGCGACTTACAACATCGGCGCCGTGCAGCAGACATAAGCACGCGGCTTGCAAGGTTGTAAATTCGAAATCGGAAGGCATCCTCGCGGCGCAACTGCCGCGAGGATGCTCACACTGGATTGTTCTAGACGTGGCTCGATCGTCCCCATCTTTGAAATCGGGCTGAGTTTGTTTGCACGCTGGATTGTCGGAGGCGGAAAGCTTCTTGCATGAATGCTCAAGAACTATATCGCGCGGGTCGCCTGGGAGATGCCCTCAAGGCGTTAAGCGCCGAGGTGAGAGATAATCCCACCGACGCGCGCCGCAGAACTTTCCTTTTCGAACTACTCTGCTTCGCCGGAGAATACTCTCGCGCCGACAAGCAACTCGAAGTTTTAGCGCAAGCAGGACCGGGCAGCGAAATCGGAGTTCTCCTCTATCGCAGCGCATTATTCGCCGAGCGCCAGCGCCAGGATCTGTTCGAGAGTGGCTCTTATCCCAATCAGATTGTTCTTCCCGAGCGCAGCGGCGCTATCAATGGCAAGTCGTTTAAGTCTTTCTCTGACGCTGATCCTCGCATCGGAGCGCGGCTCGAGCTATTTGCCGCGGGAAATTATTTATTACTGCCCTTCGAGCACATCGCCTCCATTCATATCGAACCTCCCAAGCGCCTGCGCGACCTTTTGTGGACGCCTGCAGTAGTTCGCACTACGCCTTCTTTCAAAGGCACCGAGCTGGGCGAAGTCATGCTTCCCGTGCTCTCTCCATTTTCGTGGAAGAATCCTGACGATGCGGTTCGTCTGGGGCGAGCAACGGTCTGGGAGGAAAACGAAGCCGTCGACGATCAAATCCCGATTGGCCAGAAGATGTGGCTGGCGGATGACGAAGAGATTCCGTTCCTCGAACTTCGTTCGCTCGAATTCAATCCGGCCCCGGTGGCTGTCTAACCCATCATGCCCTTTCCTGAAGAGTTGCTGAATCCCATCGACGGACCGAATCCTAGCGGCGCAAACCTGCGCTACGAGCCGATTTACGACAAGATCAAAGAAGCTCGCCGCGAAGAAGATCAGCCCCCGCCGGGCATGACCGAGCGCGACCGCAAAGTCGCCGACAACGCCCAGGTAATCAAGCTCACGAAGGATGTTCTCACCAATAAAACAAAAGACCTGCAGCTTGCCGCGTGGCTCACCGAGGCGTTGCTAAAGCAGCAGGGGTTCGCTGGGCTGAAGGACGGTCTCTCTCTGTGCTCGGGCTTGATCAACAAGTTTTGGGAGACGGTTTATCCCGAACTTGAAGATGGCGACGCGCAGGCGCGGGGCGCTCCGCTGGGTTTTATCGGAACCAAGCTCGAAATTCCGTTGAAGCTGGTTCCACTGGTTGAAAAAGCGACCTACGGTTCCATCGATTACGAACAGTCTCGCGAAGTTGGCTATGAGGAACTGGCCAAGAGCGATGACGCTAAGAAGAAACGCGCGCAGCTTATCAAGGAAGGGAAGCTTGCTCCCGAGGTCTTCGATAAAGCCTTCGAAGAAACTCCCAAGAAATTCTATGCGCAAGCCGAGAAGGATTTGGACGGCAGCCTGCAGATCCTGTCGCAACTAAAAGAAGCCTGCGACGCAAAGTTTGCCGACGATGGTCCATCGTTCGGCCCGCTGCGCTCGGCACTCGAGGCCACACGGCACGTCGTTCACGGCTTTCTGCAAAAGAAACGCGAAAAGGAACCCGACCCGGTGGAGGAGGTTGCGCTTCAACCTGTGTCGGAAACCGACTCGACAGCTGCGGCTGATTCTGCATCCACGCCTATGCGCGTAGGCGTTCTACTGTCCGTCGAAACTTCTTCCGAGCCGCCGGATCGAATGGAGGCGGTGCGCAAAGTCGCCGAAGCCGCAGCGTTTCTGCGTCGGCGCGAGCCCAAAAGTCCGGCTTCCTATTTAATGCTTCGCGGATTGCGTTGGGGCGAACTGCGCGCAGCCATCGATCGCGCCGATCCCACGCAGTTCGAAGCTCCGCCTACGGAGCTTCGAAAGCATTTAAAACGACTCGCTCTCGATAGAAAGTACGAAGAGCTGCTCGAAGCCGCGGAAAGCGCAATGGCTCTCCCTTGCAGCCGTGCGTGGCTGGATTTGCAGCGTATGGTTGTCGAAGCCTGCGAAGCACTCGGCAGCGATTATGAAACCATCGCCCGAGCGATTCGTTCCGAACTGAAAGCGCTTATCGCTGAATGTCCGCAATTGCTCGACGCCACTTTGATGGACGACACGCCCGCGGCGAATGCGGAGACCCGTGCCTGGATCAACAGCTTGAGTCAGCCGACTTCCTCATCCGATGCAGCCGCTACGCCAGCAAACGGCGCGCCAGGCAGAAACGGTTTCTCCTCGCGTTGGCCGAGCCATGTTCCGGATGTTTATGCGGCGGCGCTACAAGCTCTGCGCGAAGGCCAGGAGCGCAAGGCTTTCGAAATTCTGCAACAAGATGTCGGCCGCCTTCGTTCCGGACGCGAACGCTTCCGCCGCAAGATGCAACTAGTAGAAATGTGCATCTCGACCAGCAAACAAAACATTGCGCAGCCCATTCTCGATGACCTTGCGGCGATGATCGAAACCCACAAGCTCGATGAATGGGAAGACCCCGGCCTGGTCGCCTCAGCTCTTGGCACGATCATGAAACTGAGCGTTCGCATTCAGGCCGATAAAGCGCAGCAGCAAAAAATCTTCGAGCGCATCTGCCGGCTCGATCCCGCACAGGCTATTGGGGATGGAAAGTAAGCCATGCCCAGACGCGACATCAGCGGACCGGTGACGCTCTCTGTGCTTGACCGGCTGATCGACAAAGATCCAAAAGTTAGTTCGGAGGTACCTCTGACTCGCGCGCAGTCTTTGCGCGAATTGAAAATCGCGATTAAACGCGATCTTGAATGGCTGCTCAATACGCGGCAAACCATTGAGCCTGCGCCCGACTCCGCTCGCGAAACCGCGCGCTCGGTCTACCAGTACGGGTTTGCGGATATATCGTCGAAGTCGCTGCTCTCGAGCCGGGATCATAACGACTTGGTGCGGGAGATGGAATCCGCTATCGCGGTGTTCGAGCCGCGGCTGAAACGCGCCAAGGTCCGCATGGAGCGCGTGGAAGGCGGCTTTCGCGCTCTCCGCTTTGTCATCGAAGGATTGCTCTGCATGGATCCCACGCCCGAACCAGTGCGCTTCGATACCGTGCTCGAACTCGGAAAAGGCGAGTACGAGATCAAGGGAGAAGACAGTGCGCGATGAGCTGAGAAATTATTACGAGAGCGAGCTCACGTTCCTGCGCCAGATCGGGGCGGAGTTCGCTGACAAGTATCCCAAGATCGCCTCGCGCCTGCTGCTCGAACCCGACCGTTGTGAAGACCCGCACGTCGAGCGCATGATCGAATCTTTCGCGCTGCTGGCAGCGCGCGTGCATCTGCGGATCGACGATGATTTTCCGCAGATCACCGAAGCGCTGTTGAACATTCTTTATCCGCACTATCTCTGTCCTATTCCTTCGATGTCAGTTGCGGAGTTTCACACCGATCCAGAGCGCGGGAAGATGACCAGCAGCCTGCAAGTTCCAAAAGGCACTGTGCTGTATTCCCGCCCGGTTGAAGGCGTTCCGTGCAAGTTTCGCACCTGCTACAACACCACGCTGTGGCCTTTGAAGGTATCGCAGGCGCAATGGCTCACGCCTGACCGTCTCACTCCAACGCTGCGCTCTTCCGACGCTGCCGTGTTGCGCGTAGAGCTAGAGTGTTTTCCGGATATCACATTCGACAAGCTCGAATTGGACAATCTCGCCTTCTACCTGAATGGAGAAGGGTCAGTCATCCACACGCTTTACGAATTATTGTGCCGGAATTGCACTCGCATTCTCGTGCGCGATCCCGCGAACCCGAAAATGCCGCCGCGCGAGTTACCGGTGCGCAATCTGCGTCCCATGGGCTTCGGAGAAGACGAAGACGTGTTGTCGTATCCTCAGCGATCTTTTATCGGATACCGATTGCTTCAGGAGTATTTCGCTTTTCCCGAAAAGTTTTTCTTCCTAAATCTGAGGGGACTGTCCGCCCTACAGGGCGCGGGACTCAAATCGAAAGCGGAAATTCTTTTCCTGATCGCACCGTTCGAGCATGATGGCCGCCAGCAGCGCCTCGAGGTGGCTGTGGACGCGAAGACTCTGCGACTGGGTTGCACTCCGATCATCAACTTGTTTGGCCAGACTGCCGAACCCATCCTCGTTGACCAGACGCGATACGAATATCCAATCGTCCCCGATGCCCGCCGTCGTCAGACGATGGAGGTCTATTCGGTGGACGAAGTTGTCAGTACCGACCCGGACTCCCACGAGACCGTGACATATCATCCACTGTATTCGCGCCGTCACGAAATTCAGGATTCAACTCCCGCCTTCTGGTACACCACGCGGCTTCCCTCCACCCGCAAGGGCGACGAGGGCTCGGATGTGTTCGTCTCGCTGGTTAACATCGCAGCAACTCCGATGCAACTGGATTACGATACCGTGACCGTTCGCTGTACCTGCACTAACCGCGACCTCGTGACACGCCTGCCTTTCGGCAGCGAGAATGGCGACTTTGAAATGGCAGGTGCGGCTTCGATCAAAAAAATTGTGGCGCTACGCAAGCCAACTCGAACGCTGCGCCCGCCGCTTGATGGCAAAACTCTCTGGTGCCTCACTTCGCATCTTTCGCTCAACTATCTTTCCCTGGTCGACGAAGGCAAAGCAGCGCTGCAAAAGGTTCTCGACCTCTACGATTTCTCTGATTCGCCGGAAGTAAGGAAACAGATAAGTGGAATCACTTCCGTGGACGCGCGCCGTCATTTTACCCGCGTGATCTCCGAACACGGCGTCAGCTTCGCGCGCGGCACGCTTATCGAGATGGAGTTCGACGAGGAGCAATTCAGCGGTGGCGGCGCGTATCTGTTTGCCAGCGTGCTGGAAAAGTTTTTTGGTCTTTACGTTTCGATGAACAGTTTCAGTCAACTGGTGGCCCGGAGCCGCCAGCGAAAGGAGCCTTTGGGAGAGTGGCCTCCGAGAGCGGGACAAGCGATACTGATTTAATCGAGCCGGATTTGAAGAAATCCGTGGTCGGCGAAAGGCTTCGGCAGGAGCCGTTCCGCTTCGATTTCTTTCAAGCGGTGCGTCTGCTCGAGAAACTTTTTCCCGAGCGCACGCCCGTCGGCAGGTTCGCGCATCCCAATCGCGAAGTAGCGCGCTTCGGCGTTAACAATTCGCTGGCATTTCCCGCCAGCCAAATCCAGTCCATGGATTGGCCCGAGAACGAAGGCGACGCCCCAAACATGGCCGTGAATTTCATGGGCCTCACCGGTCCCCAGGGTACGCTGCCGAATCCTTACACCAGTTTGATCATCGAGCGCCTGCGGGCTTCGGACGGAACTCTCCGTGACTTTCTCGATATTTTCAACCACCGCTTCATTTCGCTTTTCTATCGAGCCTGGAGAAAATATCGCCTCGATGTCTCGGCCGAACGCGACGAACGCGACCGTTTCTCCCGCCATCTTCTTAGCCTGTTGGGCCTGGGTACGGATGGATTGCAGGACCGCCTGGCGATACCAGACGATAGCCTTATCTATTATTCGGGCCTGTTGGCGCAGCATCCTCGTTCGGCGCAAGCTTTGTGCCAGATATTGACCGACTACTTCTCTGTTCCCGTGAAGATCGAACAATTTGCCGGAGCGTGGTATCGTCTTGACCCAACCGCGCGCTGCTGTTTTTCCGACAGCACAAGCGATAGCGAGCGTCTCGGCCTGGGGGCTGTGGTCGGAGACGAAGTCTGGAGCCAGCAATCGAAAATTCGGATCGTGCTTGGCCCGTTAAGTCTGGAAAAGTATTTGGAATTCCTCCCGGACGGCTCGAGCTGGGAACCGCTGAGTTCATGGGTGAGATTTTTTTCCAACGAGGAATTAGATTTCGAAGTAAAGCTGATTCTCGAACGTGAAGATGTTCCGGTTTGCGAATTGGGAGCGGAAGACGCATCCGGCCCGCAGTTGGGCTGGGTCTCGTGGTTAAAGTCAAAGCCTCTGGGGCGTGATCCGGACGATACCGTCCTCGCAATTGGGGCCGAACGCTGATGCGAAAAGTTGATGCGGAACGTTGATTGGGGACAAGGAGTACGAACATGAATCTGAAATCTTTGATCGGCAAACTGAACGACTCGACG
>JBAVUV010000042.1:0-2441 GCA_049696955.1 Candidatus Sulfotelmatobacter sp.
GTGCCATTGATATCCACGAGCAGGCGATTCGGAGGGGTATTGGTAACCGTAAAACCATTGGCCTTCGCAAAATCTACAACGGCCTGATAATCCGCGACGGTGGGACCAAACTGCTCCGTAAACTGCGCCACGCTGAGGAACTGATGATAGTCGGGGCTGGTGGGGTCGTAGAGGCGATCCAGCAAATTCGTCAGTTCGGCCAGATTGCGCAGCGGCAGCATAATAGCCAGGTTCATTCGCTGGCTGGGTGGAAGAACTCCCACTGGGGCGGCCTGGCCATTCGCGACCACGGGCCGCACATGACTATGGAGCGCCTGAAGTGTCTGCTGCGCTGGGGCTGAGGTTCCGCTCAATAAAAACAAAGCCGCAAAGGCGATGCTGGGCAAAGCTGGTATTAGGCGAATAGTTTTTCTCACGATCTTGAACCTCTCGATTTGTTCTGGTATCGCTTCGCAGACGAGCGGCGCCGAATGAAGCCGAAACGCGACAGTTGCGGCATCTTAAACCAGATTGTGCGTTTCACGGCGATTTTTTTCGAGGCCTTAGGGAAACTTCATTCCTCGTTGGAAAGTAGAAGATGGGCCGGTTCGTGGACCCGGGCCTGCTCTGTGCTTTCCTGAGGGTCAATTGCCCATCCACAGAAAAAACGAGCCGGCTCCCGTTTCTGGAGCCGGCTCGAATTACTTGGTTAAATGCTGGACAATCGCCGTCAAGGCGCCACTGTGATGGTGACGGGTATCTCGTTGGTGAGTGATCCGGAAGTTCCGATCAGCTCGATGGTTGTGGTCCCCGTAGGCGCACGCCTGGAGGCACTCCACGTGATGGTTACCTTCGAACTGCCATTCGCCGGAGGCGTTACGGGATTGGCCGAAGCCGTCGCCGAAACGTCAGTGGGGAATTCATTCACGCTCAAACTTACAGCAGAATGGAATCCACCCACGCTGGTGATGGTGAGTGTGGTAGAGACGCTGCCGTTGTCATCAATCGTGAAAGAAGACGGCGACAGAGACAGAGTAAAGTTTTTCGTCGCCGACGCAGCATTGACCGTGAGCGCTATGGTGGTGCTGTGAGTGAGCGAGCCGGAGGTTCCGGTGATCGTCACTGTGGCAGCTCCTGTGGTCGCGGTGGCGGAGGCGGTGAGCGTCAGAGTT
Organism: Candidatus Sulfotelmatobacter sp.; assembly: GCA_049696955.1. Lineage (GTDB taxonomy): Bacteria > Acidobacteriota > Terriglobia > Terriglobales > Acidobacteriaceae > Sulfotelmatobacter. The sequence continues at coordinate 1,152 of JBAVUV010000042.1, forward strand.
GAGGTTACGGTTCCGTTCGCCGTCGGAGTTACCGGGTTGGTGGAGAACGCGGCCGTCACACCACTGGGCAGGCCAGAGGCGCTGAGAGTGGTTGCGGAACTGAAGCCGCCGGTGCTGGTGATGGTAATGGTGCTGGCTCCGCTGCTGCCCTGTGTTACGGTCACAGAAGATGGCGAAGCGCTGATGGTGAAGTTCGGCGTAGCCGTCGAACTAACCGTCAGAGCAATGGTCGTAGTTGCGGTCAGGCTGCCGGAAGTTCCCGTTATCGTCACCGTGGACGTTCCAGTAGTAGCCGTGGCGCTCGCGGTCAGCGTGAGGACGCTGCTTCCGGTTGTTGGGTTCGTGGCGAACGCAGCAGTCACGCCGCTGGGCAAGCCGGATGCCGCCAGCGTAACGCTCCCGCTGAATCCGCCCGCGTCATGCACGGTGATCGTGCTGGTGCCGCTGCTGCCCTGCGTAACCGTCAGGCTGCTCGGCGAATCGGAAAGAGTAAAGCTCGGCGCCGTGGTCCCAGCCAGCAGGTTGATGATCCCAGTCGTGTTCGGACTGCCCCAGCCGGTGCACAGATCGAAGCCGGTTATTCCCGAATAGGTGCCGCAACTGCCGCTGGTGATGTCGTGGAAATAGGTGCCATAGCTTGAGGTCAGAGCCGCCGGGTAGAGGATGGGATCGATGAAGCCGATCGTGTCCCCGTTGGCAGCTGCCTGTTGATTGGCCAGAGCCAGGTAGCCGGCCCACATGGGCGCCGCAAAACTGGTTCCGCCGTAGTCGTTCGCCGTACAGGTCGTTTGATCGGCGCAGACGTAAAAGGTAAAGTTCGCGTTGGCTGACACGTCCGGGCCATTCCGTAAAGTTGTGGATCCCTTGTTGGACGAGGTAATCACGCCCGAGAGCTTCTGCCACGAGGGGATCGGGATGGAATCCGGGGAGATGCCGCCGCCGCTGTCTGCCCAGGCCGTTTCCGATTTCCAGGGGCCAGCCGCGCTAGAGGTTGTCAGGTCCGTGCCGCCGACCGAGACGATATTCGCATCGTCCGCTGGCCACGCTTCATTCGACGCAGACCAAGCCGAACTGTCGCCAGAGGCGGCAAAGAAGTTCTGGCCTTGCGCCGCCATCTGCTCAAAGTACGGGTCCAGAGTGCTTGGATCCGCCGGTGTCCAGCCCCACGAGCAACTGATTTGCTTGGACAATGGAGCGGCCGCAGTCGAAACCATGGCGCTGATGCAGGCAGTATCGCTGATACTTCCTGATCCATTGGCTTTGACGCTGCCGCAGACATACATATAGAGC
>JBAVUV010000043.1:0-7917 GCA_049696955.1 Candidatus Sulfotelmatobacter sp.
CGAGCACATGGGGGTGATGCCGGAATCCATCCTGGCGATGACCTTCACCAACAAAGCCGCCGCCGAAATGGGCGAACGCGTCGAAATACTAGTCGGCGGACTCAGCATCGCCAAACCTGTCATCTCGACATTCCATTCTTTCTGCGTGCGTGTTCTTCGCCGTGACATCGAAGCCCTGCGGATTCCCTCCGCCACGCCCGGCCAGCCGCCGATTGGCCATACCAAGAAGTTTGTCATCTACGACGAGAGCGACATGCAGTCGGTGGTCAAAGGAATCATGAAGCGCCTCGGCCTCGACGACAAGCAACTCACGCCGCGCACCGTGCTCTCGCGAATTTCCTGGGCAAAGAATCACATGCTCGACCCGCAGGAACTCTACCTGCAATCTGCCGATCCAAAAACCGAAAAAATCGCGCACCTCTTCGAGGAATATCGCAAGGAACTCCGCAAAGCGAACGCCCTCGATTTCGACGACCTCCTGCTGGAAGCAACGCGCCTGCTGAAAACAGCTCCGCAAGTGCGCGAGTATTACAACCGGCGCTTCCAATATCTATTGATCGACGAATATCAGGACACCAACCGTCCGCAATACGAACTCATGCGCATGCTGGCTGGCGAGCGCCACAACGTCTGCGCCGTCGGCGATGAAGACCAGTCGATCTATTCCTGGCGTGGCGCCGACATCCGCAACATTCTCGAGTTCGAGAAAGATTTCCCCGAGGCAAAAATTATCCGCCTCGAACAGAATTACCGCTCCACGCAGAACATTTTGCAGGCAGCCTCATCTGTAGTCGCGAACAACATCCGCCGCAAAGGCAAAAATCTTTGGACCTCCCGCCAGGGCGGCGCCAAGATCGGCTACTACGAAGCTCCCGACGGCGAGAACGAAGCCCTCTTCGCCGCCGATCACGTCGCAAAATATCTCCGCGAGGCCGCCCATCGTGACGAAACTCCGCGCGCCGCCGTGCTCTACCGCACCAATTCGCAATCGCGCCTCTTTGAAGAAGCAATGCGCCGTTACGGCCTCAAATACAAAGTAGTCGGCGGATTCTCTTTCTACGAGCGCTCCGAGATCAAGGACATGATCTCGTATCTCAAAGTCATTCAAAATCCCGATGACTCGATCTCGCTCCTCCGCGTGATTAACACGCCCACGCGCGGCATCGGCAAAAGCACCATCGACACGATCGAGCATCTGGCTCTTGAAACTGGTTTGTCACTCTGGGGCGCACTCGCCGAAGCCATCCGCCGCCAGTTGCTCCCGCAGCGAGCCCTATCGGCACTGAAGAGTTTCCAACAATTAATCCTCGATGCCCAGGCAATGTTAGCCGGAACGTTTGTCGAGCATCTCGAAGACAGTGCGGAGCGACAAATGCCGGAATCATCCGATCCCGTGTGGGGACAGCCGCCCTCGGCTGTCCATCAGGGCGAAGCCCTGCTCACTTCCGCAGACTCAGACGACGCAGCCGCCTTCGACCCCGATGAATTCGAAAACACCGCATTCGACTTCGGCGGAGCCTACATCGGCGACGAAACCGACAGTACCGCCGGCGTCCCGCCGGCTGTCGAGCGGGCGTCCCGCCCGCTCCCTGGCCAGCAAAATGCTGGCGCTACAAGTCCCTCGACCGCCGACATCCTGAAATTCCTGATCGATCGCACCGGCTACATCCGCCTTCTCGAAGCCGAAGACACGCCCGAAGCTTTCTCCCGCATCGAAAACCTGCGCGAACTGGTCAACGCCGCCATGGACTCGCGTGACCGTGGCGAATCGCTCGATGAATTCCTCGACCATGCCGCCCTCATCAGCGACGCCGACGACTACGACGAGCGCGCGCAAATCACGCTGATGAGCCTGCACGCCGCCAAGGGACTGGAATTTCCATTGGTCTTCCTCAGCGGCCTCGAAGAAGGCTTGTTCCCGCACTCCCGCACCATGCTCCAGCCCGACGATGTCGAAGAGGAGCGCCGCCTCTGCTACGTCGGCATGACCCGCGCCATGGATCAACTCATCCTGACCCGCGCCGTCTACCGCCGCCGCTACGGCACCGATCTTCCCGAAGCCAGCGTCCCCTCGCGCTTTCTGGAAGAAGTCCCCGCTCCACTGATCGAAGAGTTAGGCCGACGCCGCGGCTCTGGATCAGGTTATGTGGGGGCCGCCCCCGGCCGCCCAGCGGGGCGCAGCCCCGCAGCATACGATGCAGCCGACACCCACTACTCCTACGAAGATGAAGACCAGAGCACAGCCTGGCAGGGATCGCGTGGGGACAGCCGCCCTCGGCTGTCCAGCGGGGCGAAGCCCCGCAGCGCCACCACAGCTCCGGCCAAACCGTATAATTCCATCGAGAATATCGCCGAATTTTTCGCCAGCCGCGGCAAGAAGTTCACTGTCCCAAAAACAGTCGTGGAAGAGCCCACCGGCAAACGCGGATTCCGTCCCGGGCAGAAAGTGCGCCATCCAAAATATGGCGAAGGAACGGTCTACCAGCGCGAAGGAGAAGGCGAAGAAGCCAAGATTACTGTACAATTTCCTCGCTTCGGCTTAAAAAAGCTAGTCGAGAAATACGCTCAGCTGGAGAGAGCGTAAGAGCAATTTAATTTCAATACGGATTCAAGAAAGCATTCATGGCAAATACAGCAGAGCTCACAAAAGAAGAACGCAAAAAGTCAAAGCGCACCGCTCGCAAGAAAGCGAAAGCGGAGAAGCCGAAGAAGCCCCGCGATTACGCGCGCGGATCGAAGAAACGCAAAGTGAAGAAGTTGGCTCGCGGCCAGTCGAAACGCTAAGACGGCCGGCTTAAGCAATCCGGGCATGGATCGTTCACCGTCGATCGGCCACCACGGTCCATGCCCGATTCCGCTCTGAGGAGACAACCGGCTCTTGTCACAATCGCCCACGGAACCAGCCGCCACCGTTCGCACTTCCGACAACCAGCTTTTCTGCTGCAAGTCGATCGACAAGCTGATCGCTGAATCCGAAGTCCCCGGGCAGCGGCTGCAAAAAACTCTCGGCCCCTGGTCCCTCACCGCCCTGGGCATCGGCGCCATCATCGGTTCGGGAATTTTCATTCTTACCGGCACGGCGGCTGCAGGCGAATATTTTCAGGCTCCATCCATCCTGCATGCGCAGGCACTCGACATAATCGTAAATTTACTGCGCACCGGCAGTACAGCGGGAGCGCTCATGCACGGGCGCCCGCCCGCCGGCCCATCCATTGCGATTTCTTTTCTGCTGGTCGCGGTCGCTTGCAGCTTTGCCGGCCTTTGCTATGCCGAACTCGCCTCCATGATCCCGATCGCCGGCAGCGCCTACACGTATTCCTACGCCACACTCGGCGAAATTTTCGCCTGGATCATCGGCTGGGATCTCATCCTGGAATATGTAGTCTCGAACGTCGCAGTCGCGGTTGGCTTTGCCGGTTATATAAAAGCGCAACTGGCGGTATTCGGCCTCAACTTACCGGAAAAACTTTCCAGTCCGGTATGGGCCGGCGGGCAGTCGACGGGCGCCTATTTCAATCTCCCCGGCTTTCTCATCGTTTTCATTCTCACGCTGCTGCTGGTGCGCGGTGTAAAGGAGTCGGCAGAGACCAATAACGTCATGGTGGCGGTCAAAATCGGCGCCATCCTCACCTTCCTGGTAGTCGGTGGAATGTTGGTAAAGCCCGCGAACTGGCGGCCCTTCGCGCCTTCTGGCTTCGCTGGCATCGTTACCGGCGGAGCCATCGTTTTCTTCACCTATATCGGATTCGATTCCGTTTCCACCGCAGCCGAGGAATCGCGCAATCCGCAAAAAGATTTGCCCTTCGGCATCATCATGTCGCTGATAGTCTGCACTGTGCTCTATGTCGGCGTTGCCGTCGTCCTGCTCGGCATGATGAAATACACAACCTTTGTTTCCGGCCCAGCCGCTGAAGCGCCCGTAGCCTACGCAATGAAATATCTGGGCGTGCACCCGCTCTTCCGCTCGGTTATCGTGATCGGAGCGCTCACCGGCATGATCTCTTCTTTACTCGTGTTTCAGTACGGGCAGGCACGCATCTGGTACGCCATGTCCCGCGACGGCTTACTGCCGAAGCTGTTCTCCGCGGTGCACCCGAAATATAAGACGCCGTACTGGTCCACTTGGATCGCCTGTTTCGCCGTCGGAATTCCCGCGGGCCTCGTCGACATTGGCGATGCCGCGGACCTCGCAAACATCGGGACGCTCTTCGCTTTTGTTCTGGTTTCGCTGGCAGTAATCATCCTGCGCCGCAAGCAACCGGATCGCAAGCGCGCCTTCCGGGTCCCGTTTGTCCCCTGGTTCCCGCTGATCTCAGTCGTCCTCTGCGGCGGCCTCATGACCGGACTCACCGTCATCACCTGGGTCCGCTTCGTAGTCTGGCTCGGCCTCGGCCTGCTCATCTACATCTTCTACAGCCGCCACCGCAGCGAGTTTGCGAAGAAGTAAATAAGCCAAACACACTGTCATCCTGAGCGAAGCAGAGCGATGAGCGATTGCGAATCGGTCCGCGCAGTCGAAGGATCTCTGCACTCTCCTGCACTCTCAGCGGTCAGCATGCAAGTTCCTGTGTGCTGATAACCGTCCCTCGCAAATCTCTCGCCGAGAATCTACAATCATGAAGTGATGTCCTCATCTGTCGTTAGGCCGCCCAGCAGTTTCCTCCGCCAACTGCCCAAGGCTGAACTCCACCTGCATCTCGAAGGGGCAATCGAACCCGCCACACTTCTCGAGCTCCGCCGCCGCCACGGCGACCGCGTCACTCAGGCCGAGGTCAACCAACTCTACCTCTACAACGATTTCCCGGGCTTTCTGCTCGCTTTCAAGAACATCACCGAGCATCTCCGCACCCCGGAAGATTACGAACTCATCACCTACCGTCTGATGCAGCGCCTGAAAGAAGAAAACGTTCTGCATGCAGAGGTTTACGTTTCGGTCGGAGTCTGCCTCTGGTGCAAACTGGATTTCTCCGCCATCTTCGAAGGCCTCGACCGCGGGCGTGCCCGAGGCGCACGCGACTTCGGCATCTCGCTCGTCTGGATCTTCGATGCTGTCCGCCAGTTCGGCCTGGAAGCTGCGCAGAAAGTCTTCGAACTCGCCGTACGCTATCACGATCGCGAAGTTGTCGGCATCGGCATCGGCGGCGACGAATTGAAAGCCCCGCCCGAGCTTTTCCGTGATGCCTACGCCTGGGCCGGCGACCACGGCATGCGCCTGACAGCTCACGCCGGCGAGACTGGCCCCCCCGAATCCGTGTGGGGCGCGCTCAATCTTCGCGCCGAACGCATCGGCCACGCGCTCACCGCCTTCCACGATCCCGATCTCGTCGAAGAGCTTGCCCAGCGCCAGGTCCCGGTCGAAATCTGCCTCACCAGCAACTTCCGCACCGGCCTCTGCCCCAATCTCAACGAGCATCCCGTAAAGAGTTATTTCGATCACGGCGTAATGATCACGCTCAACAGCGATGACCCCGTGATGTTCGGCACAACCCTGGCGCGCGAATATCAGCTCGCGCAGAATACCTTCGGATTCACCGACGAGCACATGCGCGAACTCGCCCGCAACTCCTTCGAAGCGTCATTCCTGCCCGCAGAGAAGAAGCTGGAATTCCTGAACCTCTTCGACGCCGCCGCGGCAAGATAAAGTGAAGGCCGACGTTCAATTTCCAATTGCCGATCTGAACAAAGATCTACTGATGGCGTCGTTTATGAACATACCTGCGGACGCGGTTAGCTTGTAAAATCGGCAATCGGAATTTGCAGACCATGCCCCTCCACATCGGAATCGTCGCCTGCAGCACCGAAGGAGCCGCGCTCTGCTACCGCACCATCTCGCTCGAAGGCGCAAAGATGCTCGGCCCTCACGATCATCCTGAAGTTTCGCTGCATTCGCATTCGCTCGCGAAATACATGCCGTGCATACGCGCCAATGATTGGACTGGCGTTGCCGAACTCATGCTCTCATCCGCGGAGAAACTCTCCCGCGCCGGCGCCGACTTTCTCATCTGTCCCGATAACACCATCCATCAAGCCTTCGACCTGGTCGAGCACCGCTCCCCGCGTCCCTGGCTGCACATCGCCAGAGAAGTAGCGAAAGAAGCGCAGCAGCGTCAATTCAAACGCCTCGCCGTCCTCGGCACGCGTTACCTGATGGAAGGTCCCGTCTACCGCGACGCCCTGAAAGCCGCCGCCATCGAACACCGCACCCCCGGCCCCGAGCAGCGCGAGCACCTCAACCAGATCATCATGGATGAACTGGTCAACGCACAATTCCTGCCCCGCTCCCTCGCCTACTATGTGGAAGTGATCCGCGCACTGAAAGACGAAGGTTGCGACGCGGTCGTGCTCGGTTGCACCGAAATCCCGCTGCTGGTAACGCCGGAATCTTCACCGCTGCCAACGCTCGACTCAACGCGCCTCCTCGCCAAAGCCGCAGTGCGCAAAGCAGTAGAAGCCTGAATGCTTATGTAGGGACAGCCGCCCCCGGCTGTCCGCGAGCGTAGCGAGCCTTTTTATGTTGAGCAGCAGCGTGGCGCGGGCGCCCCCGCCCGCGAATGCAGGGAGAAACGTTCCGTATATCTAAGGCTTGTCATTTCGAGCGAGCCGGAGCGCAAGTGACGGCAAGTCGAGAACCCGCTTTTCGGTCATCACTTATGACTAAATTTCGCAAACTCCCCCATCTCTACGCCATCGTCCGCCTCAATCCAAACTCCCCCGTCCCCGACTGGGCTACGAACGCCGACTTTACCTCGATCACCCGCACCGCCGACGAACTTTCCATCGTCTGCCCGCTCACAAATCTTCCCCCGGACGTGCAATCCCAACTTCGCTGGATCTGCCTCAAGCTCGAAGGCCCGTTCCCCTTCTCGCAAACCGGAGTCTTGCTCTCTTTCATCGCGCCGCTATCGAACAACCGCATCCCCATCTTCGCGGTCTCAACCTTCGACACGGATTATGTACTCGTGCCGGAAGAATTCTCCGAACTAGCACTGCGGGAGCTGAGTAAAGCGGGTCACGAACTCATCAGCGCCCAATAGAATGATGGAACGCGCGCCGAAATGACGCGCCCAGTACAGACTCCTACGGGCTCCGTTCGCCCCGTCAATTGCTCCGCACGCTGTCACCAAACCTGACATTAAGCCCACATCCATGCTGTAATGAGAGTATTCAATTCATGGCCTCAGCTCTCACATCGTTGCGCCGCCGCGCCAAAGCCCTCCACCGTAACCTGCGCGGAGCCGCCATGGCCGCGCGCGCGTTGGCCTCCACGGATCATCCACTGCTCGCCCACATCATCCCCGTCCGGCGCTGCAATTTAGCCTGCACCTACTGCAACGAGTTCGACGATTTCTCGAAGCCCGTGCCTACGGACGAAATGTTTCGCCGCATCGATAAGCTGGGCGCACTGGGCACCGCCGTGGTCACAATTTCCGGCGGCGAGCCGCTGCTGCATCCCGAACTTGATGACGTCATCCGCCGCATTCGCGCGAACGGCATGATCGCCGGCCTCATCACCAACGGTTACCTGCTGGTCGCGGATCGCATCAGGCGCCTGAACCGCGCTGGACTCGAGTGGCTGCAGATTTCCATCGACAACGTGAATCCCGACGAAGTTTCGAAGAAGAGTTTGAAAGTTCTCGACAAGAAACTGCAACTGCTGGCGGAATATGCCGATTTTCACGTCAACATAAACTCCGTGGTCGGCAGCGGCATTCATCATCCGCAGGACGCGCTCACCATCGGTAGGCGCGCGATTGAACTGGGATTCACTTCGACCATCGGCATCATTCACGATGGCAGCGGCCAACTGCAGCCGCTGGGCGAAGAAGAACGGCGCATCTACGAGGAAATGAAATCCTGGGAGAAGAGCAGCTTCACCCGCATCAACGCCTTCCAGGACAACATCGCTCAAGGCCTGCC
>JBAVUV010000044.1:0-3355 GCA_049696955.1 Candidatus Sulfotelmatobacter sp.
TCACCGCGCAGTTCTACGGAAACGCTGTTCATCCGCCGGGAGCGTCGCCATGGGGCCTGCGGTTGCAGTTTGTGTTGTTGTTTCCCAAACTAACCAAAGAGCAGGAAAAGGCGTTGCTGGAGCAAAAACTGAAGCAGATGAATCAAGAACAGCCACAAAAGCAGTGAATCCCAATATATGGTCTCGCAACACAAACCGGGGCGCCCAGCCGGTGTTCCGTATGAATAAGGCGTGCGGCAACGCACCGCGAACGCACTGCACGGCCGAACGGGTTACGAGCACCGGGTGCTTTCGGTCCGCTAAAGGGTAAATTAACGCCCGTTTCGGACACGGTTCCGACTGTCCCAGGATTGTCGAGAAACGGGTCCAGGACTCTCCTTGTTACTTTTGACAATTAGAAGCCTGACTGACTTGTGTTATCTTGCGCTAGCGGTGGTGACGCTATAACTATGAAGACCTCTCGTGCCGGTCATAAGTGGATAGTCGGTGCTCTGATCACCGTCGTCCTGGCAATGGCAGCTCTAAAAACGGGCGCGCAGGACAAGCCCAAACGGGAAACCATCCAAGCGCAAGCCATGGGTCAGAACCGGGCTGCGGGCAAAAACTTCAACGTTACGGTTACAATAGAGTCGTACTCCACGGTTGACGATCAAAAGGCGTTGCTTGATGCTTTCAAGCAAGGCGGTCAGGCCGCACTGTCAAAATCCCTGGCGAAAATGAAATCGAAGGGTCGCGTAGCGGTCACAGGCACTCTGGGCTATAGCATCGCGTACGTACGTTCCCGACCGCGGACGGCCGGAAAATACGCTTGATCACCGATCGCCCGATTCAGATTACGGAAGCCCGCGAAGGCGGCCGCTCGATGAACTACGATTTGTCCGCTCTCGAGTTCAACCTGAACAATGACAAGTCGAAGAATTCCGGAAGTTTGATCATTGGACTGCGGGTGAAGGTGGATAAAGACAATCAGTTGGTGTTTGAAAGCTATGGTTCGGGACCGTGGAAGCTTGTGAATATAATGGAACGATAAGGCCGGGCTTCTTTGACCGATTTCGGACCCCCACGTTTGTTAACGCGAATTTCGGCTTTTGCAAGCGTCTAGCCGGCTTCGCTCAGGCGACGTGACCCGTACAGGAGGATTCAAGATGAAGAAACGAATCGCAGCGTGGCTTCCGCTTTTCATGTTGTGCGCGGCTTGTCCTGCGGCTCTGGCGCAGGTTAAGCCGCAGTCACAAGCAACTAAGACCCCATCCGCGCAATCATCTGCCACCGACACGCAGAAGAAGAACATGCAGGCCTACATCGAACTCATGCGGACCAATGTGCGGGACCAGAAGGCCGAGATCATGGGCGCTGTCATGCAATTGAATGCAGAGGATGCGGCGAAATTCTGGCCCATCTACAGCGAGTACGACGCCGAATTAAGCAAACTGAATGACCTGCGAGTCGAAAACATCAAAGACTACGCAGAGAATTACTCGCAAATGACTGATGCAAAAGCCGACGAACTGATTCAGACCGCCCTGGATTACCAAAAGCAACGTTCTGAACTTCTCGCAAAATACTATGGACGCATGAAACAAGCCCTGGGAGCGGTCACGGCTGCCCGGTTCCTTCAGGTCGAGCACCAACTACTTTTGATCATTGATCTTCAGATAGCTTCTTCTCTGCCGATTGTCGGGCAAGGGTCGTGAACGCGATGAAGGAGAGAAAACATATGCGCACTGTGCCTGTTTATGCCGTGGCCATACTGTTGGCAATAGTATTCATGCAGGGAGATTCCTTCGGCAAGGTCTCACCGGCAGCTTTGAGGATGATCCCTGCCGAAGCTGCGTCTCCTGCGGCACAAAGTACGAAAAAGATTTACGTGCCTGCCGGAACGCGCATCTTGATCCGTATGATCAGCTCCATAGATTCGAGCAAACAACAGGCGGGCTATCGCTTCACCGCGAGCCTGGAAACAAATCTCCAGGTGGACAACGTAGTGGTGGCGCCGAGAGGAGCGACGGTGTATGGCCGCCTGACGTCTGCTGAATCGGCTGGCAGGATGTCTGGCAGCTCCGAACTGACGCTGGAGTTGACCGATATCGTGATCAAGGGCACCGCCTATCCGCTTCTCACGAGTACTTACGAGGTCAAAGGACAAGGTGAGGGCAAGAAGACGACGCGGAAAGTTATCGGCGGCGCGGGACTGGGCGCGCTCATTGGTGGGATCGCAGGAGGTGGAAAGGGTGCGGGAATCGGTGCACTTGCTGGCGCCGGCGCTGGAACAGCTGTCGCTGCCTCCAAGAAGGGCCAGCAGCTAACTATACCGAGCGAAACACTTCTCGAATTCCGTCTGCAGCAGCCCGCATCTCTTCCGGCCGCCGCTTGAATCGGCAATTCCTACATTGTCCGCGAGGCATCTCGAAGCGACTCGGCGCGTCGGTTTTCTTCGTTTTGCGTGGAGATCGCGTTTCACCCGACGATTTCCGGCGGGCGAGCTCTTCAGCGGCGATGGGTTCGGTTCAATCAGTGCGGAGCCAAACGTCTTTGGTACTTCGATGGAACTTCAACCGCATTCCATGATGCGCCCGGGCGCGGCGATCGAGCTGATCACATGACCATCGCGCACGGGGCTCCACAAAACACCGAGCTTGGCCGCGGAACGAAGACCTTCACGCGCCGGCATCTCGCCGTTTTGCTTGTCTGGCTTGTATATTTCTCGGTCGGCATCCCGTGCTTCGGCCAGGAAGTTCAACCAGTGCAGGAGACGTCGGTCCGCACGGCTTCCCAGGAGAATTCGGCCCAGACGGCAACGCAGGGCCAGCAGCCAACTGCTCCGGCAAAACCCGAGGCGCCGCCGAAAAAAAAGAAAAAGCTCGGGGGGCGAGGAGCGTTTGTCGTCGCTCCTCTTCCAATCTCGAGCCCAGCTGTCGGTTCGGGAATTGTACCCGTGCTTGGCTATATCTTTCCCTTTAGCTCGAAGGATAAGGTTTCCCCACCTTCCACGGTTGGCGTAGCCGGTCTGATTACCAACAACGGCAGCCGTGGATTCGTCGTCGGCGGACAACTCTTCCTGAAGCAGGATACCTACGAGATAACGACTGGTTACGTCCGTGGTAACGTAAACTACGACTTCTACGGTACCGGGATCGCCTCGAACCTTAAGCTTCCCCTGGATCAGACAGGTCAGGCGTTCCTTGGGGAGGTGCTGCGCCGCGTTGGATGGAAAATCTTTGTAGGTCCTCGATTTATAACTGGGCGTTCGTTTGTTACGGTCAACCCAAATAGTGGCAGCAGCGTCCCGATCCCCCCGGACGTCGGGCTGCACACGAATCTCACCTCGATCGGCGCGCGGATGACCCGCGATACC
>JBAVUV010000045.1:0-4367 GCA_049696955.1 Candidatus Sulfotelmatobacter sp.
CGATGGAATTGGAGGAATCGCTGGTAACTTACGAAAGTCTATGACCGGAGGGCATGTACTCATCATTGCAAGTCAACTCAAATCCCGCTAGCTTACTGTTAAAGCTGGAAAACGCGGGATTGGAATAACCTGTGTTTGTAGGGTTGCGTAAGCATATTAAGAGTGGCTAATTGACAAGGGCTCCGCTAAGTAGCCAAACTCTCGAGAAGGGATTTGTTGGCTAACAATGCGACGGTAATGGCAACGACACCGACCAAACCGACCATCGAACTGGATGCGCGACTCGCGGACCCGCGGTTGCCCTCATGGCCGCTGGAGCGCAGTGGAGCTGCTACCGTGCAAGACGTTTTTTATCGCACCTCGGCCGACCGGGATCATTTCGCCGTAGACGAGCGGCAGACCCGGCCGTTCGGGGCTGACGCGCTGCAGGCGCTGCTGGCATTCTCGGCGCTGCATCAGCAAGTGCGGAAGCGGCGGGCTCTGGCTTTTAAGCATAAGGGATTTGACACCGTTCCACGCACAGGTGAGTTCGAAGAGGGCGAACAATTTGTTCTCGACGAAGTTCTGCAATTGGTGGCGGAACGCGCGATTGCGATCACTGGTGCGGACGGGCTGGGAATTGCGCTGGCCGAGAACAATGAAATTGTTCTTCGCGCGTCAGCTGGCGTAATGAAGCCCGACGTAGGGGCGCGCATCCAGCGCGACTCGGCTTTTTCCGGAGCCTGTTTCCGCACGGCGCAGATTATCCGTTGCGACGATACCGAGATGGATGAGCGCGTGAATCTCTCCGCGTGTCGCCGTCTGGGAGCTCGATCCATGGTCGCCGTACCGCTGTGCGGGCGGCGGCGTGTGATCGGCTTGCTGGAAGCTTTCTCCGGCGAGCCTTTCGGATTCAACGATAGTGACGTAACCAACCTCGAATTGCTTGCCGAGCTGATTCTTGGCGCTCTGAAACCTGAAGACGAAGACCGGTTCGCGGAAGCGGCGCAAGTGGCGGAAGCGGAACTAGCCCCGGCTGCGGTTCCAGTTCAAGCAGCTCCTCCGATTGAAATTCCACCTGAGAAAATTGCAGCGGCGGCTGAATCTGTCGCGCAATCTGCTTCTGCACCTGTCGCCGCTGCATCCGTCGCCACTGCATCCGTCGCCACTGCATCCGTCGCCACTGCATCCGTCGCCCCCACGGCTGTCGAATCCGAGATTGTTGAAATAAGAAAAGCTTCGGCTCCAGAGCTGAGCACAGCTCAGGTGAGCACTTCCGAAGCAGCGCCTGCGATCGAAGCATCTGTGACCGAAACAGTTGCAGTGCCGGTTGCCGAGCATCATCCAGGGATTGTTCTGGTGTTGGTCCTGATCGTGCTTTCCGTGCTGGTAGCCGGCGGGGTGTGGTGGAAGCTGAAAACGGCGCAGCTGGGCCAGGTATTGATTCAACCGGAACAGAAGATGACCACGAAGCCGGAGGCAAGCGCGACGCAACGGACCGGCGCGCCGGGCACGTCATCTGCTGTCACTCCATCGACTCCTGTGCCGGATAGTCTGGCGAATTCGGCGGTCACTCCTGAGACGACGCCGAATGTGGATTCACAGTCTGAACTCTCGAGCGGCAGCGTTACGCCGCAGGAACCTGGGAAACCGACTCGCATCGCCGGTATCCGGCACTGGTCGGCGGCTGATTCGAGCACGGTGGTGATTGATCTGGAAGACCAGGTGCAGTACGAGGCGCACCGGTTAGCAAATCCAGATCGCATTTATTTCGATCTGCACGACACGTCGCTGGCTCCGGAGCTTGAAGGAAAAACAATCGAGATCGGTGATGGGCTGCTGGCGCGGGTTCGCGTGGCGCATCCGGCTCCCGGTACGACTCGCGTGGTGTTGGAGACGAAAGGCAACTCGAACTATTCCGTGAGCCTGGAGCCGAATCCCTATCGCCTGGTGGTGCAGGTGCGAAAGCTGGGCGCGGATGGCAAGTCGCAACTAAATCTTTTCCCCGGGGCGAGCGAGCGGGACAAGCTCGCTATCGTCGTTCCTCCGCCGACGCGCGAAGACTTGCAACTCCGCACGCACGTGGCGAAGCTGCGCATCGTAGTGGATGCTGGTCATGGCGGATGGGATTTGGGAACTGTGGGACGGCGTGGTTTGCTGGAAAAAGATCTGGTACTCGAAATCGCTCAGCGGTTGGGTAAGTTGCTCGAGAGCCGTTTGGGTGCGGAAGTAATTCTCACCCGCAATGACGACAATTACATTCCTCTCGACGAACGCGCCGAGATGGCAAACCATTCGCAGGCAGATTTATTTGTCTCAGTGCACGCGAATTATAGCGACCTGCCTTCGGCGCGGGGCGTGGAAACTTATTACACAAACTCCTTCTCTGCGCCCAACGCGAAAGATTTGGAAACGCGGGCCGGCGCGGCCAGCAACAAGAACCCGATGACTGCAATGCTCTCTGCCGCCGATTTGCACGACAGGATTGAGCAGTCGCGGCGTCTTGCCGCCAGCGTGCAGCGTTCGCTCTACGGAACGTTATCGGCGGATAATCCCGGGCTGCGCGACCGCGGCGTGAAGGAGGCTTCCTACGTGGTGCTTACCGAAACCGCGATGCCGGGAATTCTGGCGGAAGTTTCGTTCGTCAGCAGTCCCACCGACGAACAGAAACTACGGAGCGACGGATATCGCGAGCAGATTGCCGAGGCGCTGTATCGAGGCATCGCGCGGTACGCGGCGGGTTCGCACGGAGTGAAGGTGGCCAGCGCCGCGAAATAACATCAGATATTCAGCACGCGTAAGGAGCCCACTCTCTTACTCGAAGGGATTCACGATGCGAACGCCGTCGATTTCGCGTGCATGTTGCATGTCCTCTGAGAAAAGGACACTGCAACCCGCCTGTTTTGCCGCTCGGAGGATCAGAGCGTCCCAGAATGAAAAGGCGTGAAGCCGGTGCAGGTCGATGGCAGCGAGAATGTCTGAAACCGTTGGGGCGGCGACATCGAATTCAGCGAGCAGTTCGACTTTGCGGCGCGCGAGTGCCGCGTCTACGTGCAGTTTCTTGGTAACCGTTACGAAATATTCCTGGAGAACCGGCAACGACACAACTCCACTCCTCGCACGTCGGTGTTCCACTAGAAGGTTGAGGGATTGCCGCTGTTTTCCAGGTGTTGCTTTATCATCTGCGTAAATCAGAACATTCGTGTCGAAAAAACTACGGACGCTCATGGATTTCATCTCGATTGAAACGCCAGCCGCGCGAGTGGCCTTGACCTGACAGGCGCCTGAATTCCTCGATGCTCCGTTCCGGATCATCTCCGCCTGCGACGGTCTGCAAGTAGTCGCGGATGAGCTGATTTAGACTCTTGCCGAGAGCCTCTGCCTTTTCCCGAGCGCGGGCTACCAACTGCTCATCGATTGAGAGAGTGACATTCATGAGCACAGTATATGTGCACACATCTTATGTGTCAACAACTAGCTTTGTCTAAAGGCAGGTGCCGTCGTTTTCTTGTGCGCGACAGATTGCGAGGCATTACCAGCAAGGAGATTCCACTAGGTCAATCAAATCGCCTATTTACATCCTGCGCACTTCGTTGATCGCGCAAGTCTCATCGTGAATATCAATTCCCTCCCGGCACTCCTCCGTACTTCTGCAGCCACTTCAACTCTTCCCGCACTTTAATCTTCCCGTGCCAGGGATTCTTGTCGAGGCTGTGGCCTTCGCCGGGGAAGATTAACAACGCATTCGGGATCCCCAACGAATAGAGCGCATGCTCGAGCAAATAATCTTCCAGTACGGCGACGCGAATGTCGTCGGCGCCGGCAACCATATGTGTGGGCGTACGCACTTTGTTGATTTGGAAGATGGCGGCTTCGTCGTGATAGCGCTGTTGCACTTCCCAGGGACGGCCGCCCAGAAAATATGCGTCGTCGAATGTGGTGTCGTCGTTGCCCCAGTTGGCGACGTGCTCCACTGCGCCCGCGCCTGTGACCGCAGCCTTGAAGCGCGTGGTCTGCGTGATCAGCCAGTTGGTCATGTAGCCGCCGTAACTGTAGCCGCCGACCGTGAGATGATCGGGATCGGCGATGCCATCTTTCACCAGCGCATCAACGCCTTCGAGAATATCTTTGCCGGGACGGGAGACGATGACAGGAACGATTTGCTCGAGGAACTTGTCGCCGTATCCAGTGGACCCGCGGTAGTTAGGCTCGAACACCAGCCAGCCGTTCGTGGCGGCGAGCGCGCCCCACTGATACCAATCGGCCTCGAAGTGGTTACCGTCTGCGTCGGCAGGGCCACCGTGAATGAAAGTGAACATCGGAAGATTTTTCGCTTCGAACTTGCCGGGAGGATAAATCAGCATGCCCTCGACGGTGGTGCCGTCGTC
>JBAVUV010000046.1:0-1865 GCA_049696955.1 Candidatus Sulfotelmatobacter sp.
CGCGCGGCTTCGGCGACAGCGTGCATTGCGCCCAGTCGCGGATCGAGGTAGCACCAGCGGCCGTTGCCATCGAGCGCCATCGCTAGTCCGCGTTGCGAGCCCTTGATGCGAATCACGCCCGCGTCGCCGGCTCCAGGCGCTTCGACGGTGTTGGTCTGCACCATGTGATCGTATTGCTGCCACACCCAGCGCTTGCCGCAGATATTCGGGCTGGCAAGAAGTTGTTTCAGGCTTTGCGTAAAATCGTCGCCTCGATTGAGCTTAATGTGCTCGGGCATCTCGCGAGGAACCGGCGGCTCCCAGCGCGCCAGAGGACGTTTGTACACGGGAGCATCATCAGTCAGCGCCTGATTCGGAATCTCTGCGACGAGCTCGCCGTGTTGAAGAACGCGCAGTTTGTTGTCGCGCGTGACCGCGCCGACTTCTACGGCATCGAGCCCCCATTTTTCAAATACGCGGAAGACTTCCTGCTCGCGACCCTTCTGCGCCACCAGCAACATGCGCTCCTGTGATTCGCTGAGCATGATTTCGTATGGAGTCATGCCAGTTTCGCGCTGGGGAACGCGATCGAGTTCGATCTCGATGCCGACACCGCCGCGCGCACCCATTTCACAGGTGGAACATGTAAGCCCGGCCGCGCCCATATCCTGAATGCCGACGATCGCTCCGGTCTGCATAGCTTCAAGACAAGCTTCAAGAAGCAATTTCTCGAGGAACGGATCGCCGACCTGAACGTTCGGACGCTTGGCCTCTGAGGCTTCGCTGAATTCCTCGCTCGCCATGGTTGCGCCGTGGATGCCATCGCGTCCGGTTTTGGCGCCGACATAGATTACCGGATTGCCTTCGCCCGCGGCGCGCGCATAAAAAATTTCATCTTTGCGGACCAGACCCATGGCGAAGGCATTCACCAGCGGGTTGCCGGAGTAGCAAGGCTCGAATTTGGTTTCGCCACCGAGGTTGGGTACGCCGAAACAGTTGCCGTAGGAAGCGACCCCGCTGACGACGCCCTCGAGGATCGAGTGATTTTTGTGAATGTCTTTGTGGCCAGCCTCGCACGCGGCCGAGCTTCGCTCGGCCGAACGGCCGGGGGCGTCCGTTCCCACATGAGTCGTTACCAGATTGGCGGCTCCCGCATTGGCCGTTATCGGTCCGAAGCGCAACGAATCCATCACTGCGACAGGCCTCGCACCCATGGTGAAAATGTCGCGCAGTATTCCACCTACTCCTGTCGTTGCGCCCTGGAATGGCTCGATGAATGAGGGGTGATTGTGCGACTCGATTTTGAAAGCGCAGGCCCACTCATCGCCAATATCGATAATGCCGGCATTTTCACCCGGCCCTTGCAGGACGCGTTTACTGCGCGTGGGTAGCCGTTTCAAGTGGACGCGAGAAGACTTGTAGGAACAATGCTCGCTCCACATTACGCTGAAGATGCCGAGTTCCGTCAGCGTTGGATCGCGTTCACCGAGAAGGCGCCTGATCTTTTCGTATTCGTCGGAAGTAAGGCCGTGCTGCCGGAGGGTCTCCGGAGAAAAGGCAGAGGTTATAGAGGTAGCCATGGGGAAACTCTATTGTCGCATTTAGCGGGGCGGCTGGGTAGGCTCAATTCGAGGCAAAAATGAGCATAGGTGTAATTAAATTATGGCAGCCGGACCTGTAAGCCGAATTTTGTCCTCCGGATTGCTCCAGCGGGACGGCCATTCCTCTGGGCCACGCATTACTGCGTGGCTCTAGCGACCTACCCGAAGGTTTGACGCACCGAGCCGGCACGTGGCCGCAACCTGATTCGTGAAAATCAGGCTGCGGACTTCCTTCCTATTTGGTCTTGCTCCGTGTGTGGTTTGCCCTGCCCGCTGCATTACTGC
>JBAVUV010000047.1:0-4599 GCA_049696955.1 Candidatus Sulfotelmatobacter sp.
GGTGTTGGGCCAGCCCAGTTCCTTGGCCCGGCGCGTTCCCTCTTCAGTCAAATAATTCTTCAACCATCGAATCCGATTCTTGCGGATTTGATTGTCCAGAGCCGCGCCCTGCAGCCCTTTCGCCGCATGCTCTTTCGTGAGAGATTGCGATCTCAAACCCGCCGTCACTTCTTCGCCTTCGGCTTGCGCCTCAGCCTTCGCAATCACTTGTTGCAGGGACCGCCATTCCTGCTCAGCATCAAAATTTGCCACATACCGGGGCGTGTAATTTGGAATCAATTTCTCCGCCACGCGTCCATCGCGTTCTCCCGCCACATAACAGGTGGAAAGGTGGAGCAATCCCGAGTGATCGGTGGCTCGCAAGAATTCCAGGATATTCATGGCCGCGTCGGTATTCGTACTCAGCGCGTCCCGCAGATCGGGATTGAAGTCCGTCAATCCCGAACTGTTCACAATCAGATCAAGATTCTTTTGCAGCCGCCGGCAAATTTCAGGATCCATTCCCAGGTCCGGGCGCGTGACGTCTCCTTCGACCACCTCGACCTTCTCCCGCAAATATTCTCCGAGCCCAGATCCATACTTTTCGAACAGCGGATCGAAAACCGGCGATTCTTCCACGATCTTTTCAAATCGACGTTGCGCCGGATTCGATTTCTGCCGGCGGATCAGAAGATAAATCCGCCCAATCTTTGGCAACTCCATCAGTGTATTTGCCAGCCATACTTTGCCAATGAATCCCGTCACCCCGATCAGCATGAAGTGCTTGCCTGCGAGCGCCTGCCGTACGGAAAATCCCGGAGTCTGCTGCCGTCCTTCGAAGTGCACGATCGGGTGCTCGCGGGCTGCCGATTCTCTGCCGGATCCAATGATCGCCGCCCGCAATTCTTCGAGCGTGATGTCTAATTGGCGCGCCAAAGTCTTCGGCGCGCGGCGGCCATCTGGGCTCTGTTCCTGAATCCGAGCAAAGGCTCCGCGCGGCCGGATCACGGGCTCCAGCAGCCTTCCTGTTGCGATACCATCGCGGAACTCCAGCCGGTTTGCCACCAGCCGCTTCACGCCTAGATGTTGCGCCAGCGGCTTCATCACATGTTCAAGTCCCTGACTCACCAGCACCACATCCGCGCCGGCGCGCACCAGCTCTTGCACGCGGTCGACCCCACGCGTCTTTAACTGCGGCTTCAATTTGTATTGGAAATATTCTTCGCCCAACAGATCCAGCCGATCACGCGTTACACCGCGCAAGGCCGTGTGCACAACCCGGGTCGCGAACTTTCGATTGGTTGAGTATAGAAACGGCCGCAGCGCAGCTAACAGGAAGATGAGGCCGCGACGGCGAAAACGTTCCGTGAAGGTCTGAGCGTTCCAGGTAAAGAACGCCACCGGCTGAACGACCGTAAGGTCGAGCAGGCTGCCCTCCACGCGCCAGTACACGGCGGGTGAGATGCGGGCTGAGACGGCGCATTTTTGCTCAGGTCGTTCCAAGGCGCGTACGTCCGCAGCGCAGGGATTCCCCCACGCGGGCGGACGAATCTCCTATTGTAAACAATCGCCGCCCAAACGCCGAAACCTTATCGAGGCCGCTATGCACAAACCAGATCGGAAGAAAAATTAAGGAGTTCCAGTCACCAACTGGAACTCCTTAACTTTTACGCTTACTTTTACCTCTTAAAACTATGACGCGCGACGCTGCCGATCCCGTTCTGCCTGCTCATCGTTCTGAGAAGGATTCTTCTTGTTCGGATCAACATTCCCCTTCTGCTGCTGGCCGGACTGTCCGGTCTGGCCGGATTGTCCGCTCTTTTGGCCCTGACCGTACTGGCCCTGTTGACCGCTTTGTTGGTTCTGCCCTTGGCCGTGCTGGCCGCCCTGCTGTTTGTTCGTATCGTCTGCCATGTTTACTCCTCCATTATTTGCAGAACGCGTCTTGGCGCGCTGCTGCGGGATTAATTGGCAACTGTTACTTAGTTGCTATGCTCCATGGCGGGGTTGATAACTAAATCGCACTTGATCACAGCCAATATAATCAGTAAGTTATGAGTTACTTGGCAAGCTTCGCCTCCAATACCTCGCATTTCTCAATCACTGGAGCCTTGGCCAGCAAAGTTCCCGCATTCGCCATTAATGCCGCGGCAACTCGCCCGTTCAAATGAGCCTGCCGTCCCGCTTCATCTTCGAAAACATCAAAGATCCCGAAGGTTGAGGGCCCCATCTTGATGGCAAACCATTCCAAGGTAGCCGGCTCTTCCTGCACAATCGACAATGCACTCCGCAAAAAACTTTCCACCTCAGCTTCCTTGCCCGCTTTCGCTTCAACCCGTGCCAGCAGCGCCAACTTCACTTTAGCCATGTTTGTCCTCCTTTAGATATTACCGACTGCCCCACATTGGATGTCCCCATCATGGTTTTCGTTTCGCAGGACTCGCAATCCTATCCACCAGACAAAGTTTTTAACGGGGCGCCTAATTCACACTGCCGTAACAATCGTTCCGTATAGTGCCGACTTTAAGCACTCCATCCGCTTTAACACCGTCCGAGTCGAGGAATGACCATGGCCGCTGCAACCACAACACCGAGCGTACTTGACCAAAAGCTGTCCCGCTCTCCCGGCAAGATTGGAATGTTAGTTTTCGGCATCGTGCTGGTTATCGGTGTCGGCTATGCCGGATCCAGCCTGCTGCACGATCTCTCCTTCGTGCACAATGAATCCGTTCTGCCCTTCGTACTTCTGGGTATAGCCTTGCTGGTCGCGCTCGGCTTCGAGTTCGTCAACGGATTCCACGACACGGCGAATGCTGTGGCTACGGTTATTTATACCCATTCGCTCGAGCCACATATCGCGGTGGTGTGGTCGGGCTTCTGGAATTTTCTCGGCGTGCTTGCGTCCAGCGGCTTGGTTGCATTCGCTATTGTCTCGCTACTACCGGTCGAACTGATTCTGCAAGTGGGCAGCAAAGCCGGGTTTGCTATGGTATTTGCGCTGCTGGTCGCCGCCATCATCTGGAACCTCGGCACCTGGTATTTCGGTTTGCCGGCCTCCAGTTCGCACACGCTTATCGGTTCGGTGATCGGGGTCGGCATCGCCAATCAACTGATGAACGGCAGAAGCGGCACCAGCGGCGTCGATTGGGGCCAGGCCGCTAATATCGGCAAAGCGCTCTTGCTTTCGCCCATCGTCGGCTTCGGGGTTGCCGGACTGCTTCTGCTCCTCGCCAAAGCCCTGATCAAAGATCCTAAACTTTACTCGGCACCCGAGGGCACCGAACCCCCTCCGTTCTACATTCGATGCCTGCTCATCCTCACCTGCACCGGCGTCAGCTTCTTCCACGGATCAAATGACGGACAAAAAGGCATGGGCCTGATCATGCTGATCCTGATCGGCACCGTTCCTACAGCCTACGCGCTCAACCACGCCGTCACTTACCAGGATTCGCAGGACTTCATCGCAGTCTCGAAGCAAGCTGCCGACGTTCTGAACAAGTACGTCAGCCCCAATGCAGCAATCGGCGATGCTCACGAAGATGTCACCAGCTACATTCGCGACAAAGAATTCACGCCGAACACCATGCTCGCTCTGCGCACCCTGGTCAGCGATATCGGCAACGAAACCGCTCTCTACAAAGAGATGAAGAATATCCCCAACGACCAGGTACGCAACTTCCGCAACGATATGTACCTGATCAGCGAAGCCATCCGCCTGATGCAGAAGAATCACAACCCGACTTTCACTGCGTCCGAGACCGCCATCCTCGCCAACTACAAAAAACACATCGACCATTCGACCCGCTTCATCCCACTCTGGGTGAAAGTAGCGGTCGCGATGGCTCTGGGACTCGGCACCATGGTCGGTTGGAAGCGCATTGTCATTACCGTCGGAGAAAAAATCGGCAAGAGTCATCTCACCTACGCCCAGGGCGCAGTGGCAGAAATTACCGCGATGGCTACCATCGGCGCCGCCGACGGATTCGGGCTGCCGGTCAGCACCACTCACGTGCTTTCTTCCGGCATCGCCGGCACCATGGCTGCGAATCATTCCGGTATTCAGTGGTCCACCGTGCGCAATCTAGCCTTGGCGTGGGTGCTGACGCTGCCTGTAGCCATGATGCTGTCGGGGTCTTTGTTCTGGCTCTTCAGAAAGACTTTCTAGAAGGACTCGCGGCGCTCTGATTACTGCTGGTCATTTCTCACGGGGCGCAAGCCCGGTCAGAGCCTGCCCTGAGCTTGCCGAAGGGAACCCTGCTTTGAGTTAGACCCCACAAGACCGTGCCCTCCCGATTACCCATCCCCAGCCCAGTTCCCCGCTAGAATGGATTTTTCAGGACTCCTAACTCATGGATAAACTTGTAATCCGCGGCGGCGAGCCGCTGCTTGGAACGGTGCGCGTCAGCGGCGCGAAGAATGCTGCGCTTCCCTGCATGGCCGCCGCGCTGCTCACCGACGAACCTGTGATTCTCGAAAACATTCCGCAGGTGCGCGACATTCAGACCACGCGCAACCTGCTGGCCGCCATGGGCGCCGACGTCGAACTCGGTTACGGACGCGCCCAGCACCGCACCACTCTGCACTGCAAAAACATCGTCAGCCCCGAAGCTTCCTATGAAC
>JBAVUV010000048.1:0-1890 GCA_049696955.1 Candidatus Sulfotelmatobacter sp.
GACGACGATGGCCCCTCGACGGCAGCGCCCCAAAGCACCGGCGTCCCTCCCGAGCTGCCGTCCAGCGCTCCCGCCAGATTTGCTACCTGGTGCTGAATGCAATTGGGAAACGTGCTTCCATCACCCACGATGAACGAAGACCCCCAGGAGTTCGTACCCAGCATATTGGCCAGCCATCTCTGTGAGTAGGTGTTGTATGTCTTTGACCCAGTCAGGTAATACGCTTCGCTGGCCATCACCGAAAGGCCCGCGCCATGCGAGGTGGTATCGCCATAACTCCACTGATATCCAAAGCCCCACGGATCGGTGCCGGCTTGCGCAATCGCATCATCCACTTGCTGCAGGAATTGCTGGCGAATGCCGGATTGCGAGATCGCCAGCCCGCTCGGAGCACCCGCCATTTTCAGCGCGCGGAACAGTTCGAAGTGGGCGATGCCGCTTACGTCGTACAGATTTAGTGTGTCAGTGTATCCCGGGTCATAGACGTTCTTGATGTAATTGTGAGCGAACTGTGCCGCCTGCCGCAGATAGTCCATAGGATCGGTGTGCGGCAGTCCGGCGGGCAAATCTGCAGCATCGGCGGCAGATCGCAGCGCGAAATACAATTCGGTTGCGCCCAGCTCCATGTCATCGTCCCACACGTTCTCGGGATAGCCGTCGAAGGGAATGATCGTCAACAGGCAATTACTACACGTGCCAGAGTCCGCCGCGGGAGCCGGGTCCGGATACGTAATATTGGCTAGCGCAAAAATATCCTCTGCATTCTTGAGGCACTTGTTCGCCCGGGCAGGATTCGTCGTCCGGTCAAGTTGGTAGCAGAGGGCAAAGTCAGCGGCCAGACGTCCCGCCAGATTCGGACTGATGGGCGAGCCTGCTGGACCAGCCACGTAGACCGGACGATCGCAGATAAAGAATGTTGTGTACGGATCGCAAGGTTGCGGATCTCCGGGTTGGTCAAAGTCGTCGGCCGCCTGAGGAAGCGTCCAGATGTCGTACTCAGTGATCAGGCAGTAAGGTGTCGCGTAAGTTCCGCCGCAATTTCCAGTTGCCGAACTGGGATCTCCCTCACCGTAATAATCCCAATCTTGACTGTTGTCCACCTGGTAGTAGAGGGTTTGAGTCTTGTCATCCCACATCTTCATCAGCCAGTCGATCCCGAACTTCGCTTCGTTTGTGAAATCGGATGACTCCGGCGCTCCCCGCCCGCTGCTGCCCGCATAAGAAACGGATCCCGGTGGCGCGGGAGGATTCATGCGGGCGCCTGCGCCCATGTGATTCGGAAAATCGCGAACTCCAATCTGCATGAGTGCTGCCGTATAGCTGACCGTCTCGACATACTTCATGTAGTCGCCCGCATCCCACCAGCCTCCGGAGGCGTCGATATTCGGCACCTTCGCTGATACCAGCGGGGACGCCGGTGGCACATTGTCGATAAAGTCATTGCTGTCGAGCGGAGGTGTTTCATACACGCGCGCGTTCTCATCCTTCAAATGTCCCGGTGCGGTGCGCAGTACGTTGGGGATGAAGCTGGCGCCGTCACGCTGGATTTCGTAGAAAAATAAGGTATTCGAAAGCAAGCCGGAATAAAGAGAGTCCGGGCAATCCACAGCGAAACTCGGTGAGAGCGCCGCTGCCGGTCCGGAGACCGAAATCGTATACGAGTCGCCGCCAGGAACCGCGAAGTCGAGGGCATAGACGTTGTAGGTCACACTCTTGCTGTGGCTCCAGGTACCCAGCAATGCGCCAACTCGGGCCGAATAAGCGGCTGCACCCTTAGAATCGATCACCCTGAACTTCGCGCCGCTTTCCGTAGACTTGGACATTAAGTAGGCGCGAAAGGGTGCCGCACCCTCTTCGTAACCAACCTGGCTTACCCGCACATAGGCGGAC
>JBAVUV010000049.1:0-1772 GCA_049696955.1 Candidatus Sulfotelmatobacter sp.
GGTGATGCCGTCACAAGGCGAGGGCGAGCAATCGATGAAGCTTGGCGGACCCTGTCCGTATTCTCCCCAGCCCGCGCTCTGCTGCAGATTCGAGAAGGTGTTTCCAGGGTTTGAAACCGGGATGTTCGCGACGGTGATCTGCAGGGGTTGCTGCTTGGATACGCCCTTGGAATCCGTAACCGAAACGGCGAAACCGAAGGCCCCGGCTGTGCTTGGTGTCCCGGAGAAGGTTCCCTTGTTTGCGTTGAGAACCACGCTGGTGGGCAGTTGGCCGGAGGCGAGCGAGAAGAGGTAGGGTGCGGTCCCACCACTTACGGTGAGGCTGGCACTATAAGCCGCGCCGATGGTGGCGGAAGGAAGTGCCGTGGAAATCGTGAGTGCAGCGCTTGAGATAGTTGCCGGCGGCGGAGTGCTGCCGCTGGCGGCGGGAACAGAAAATCCGGAACAGGCGTCGAGTACAAGCAGTGAAGTCAAGAGGGCGATCAATCCCGCGCACTGGAGCAAAATCTGATGGGCACGCCGTTTTGGTGGCGGGCCGGGCAGGGGGGTAAACATCCATCACCTCTTGAAAAGCGTTCAAGAGGACGCTCAAAGGGAGAGTCCTTGGCCGGACTCTATCCCGCGTGCCAGCAGACAACCAGATCACCAATGGATAGCGACCTTTGGAGATTTCTAATAGCTACCTTTGAGCGGTCATCCGCGCGCGACGTGGTTTTGAGCGAATCGCGCTCCGTAGCGTTTGCATACGGCCCATCCCATGGCGGTGAGGGCAGCCAGAACGAAAAATATTGTAGCGCCGCCTTCCGGAACGGCTACCGGCGTAATGGGGTGATAATGGCGCGGTTCGGGCCTAAAAACGATGTGCTTGTCGGAATCGCGCCTGGGTAGGTTCTCTGGGGACTTCGTAATCATTGATCTACGCCTTCTATTCTTCGACTTACTCTTAAGGCATGGTGCTCGATAGATTCGGGCAGATTGATCGTACTCAGTAATGGTGTCGAGAGAAATGGCCTGAACGAGGCGGTACTGAAGTAACAGTCCAGCTCTTGATCTTCGAAAAAAAAACGGCCCGGTTGGACCGGGCCGCAAGCGGAACAGCGAACAGAGGGAACCACTAAAAGGTGATCTGCCCCTTGATCTGAAGGGCACGCGGTGAGGCGTCGGCACCCAGGAAAGAACCAAAGATGCTAGTTGGTGTAGCGACGGTGCGAACAATCGATCCGAACTGCGGATTCGCAATGTCGCCAACCGGCTGATCGAAGTTGGGATGGTTGAGGATGTTGAAGGCCTGCGCTCCGAACTGAAATTTTGCACCCTCCCAGTGCGGAATCGGAATGGTCTTCATCAGGGTCAAGTCAGTATCGAAAAACTTGGGGCCATAGACTTGATTGCGGCGCTGGTTGCCGAAACTTGCAACGCCGCCGGGGCCGATAGACGAACTGAACTCAGAGGGAGTCAAGCACGGCGTCGTCGTTCCCGAGGAACTGCATGTGAGCGGCCCGACAGAGGAATTGGCAAACAAGTCCAGGCCAAGCGCCGGCCCGTAATTGAAGCCATTCAGCACTCCCGTACTACCCGAATCTATGACCGTGAAGGGCAGACCGGTTCGTGCAAAGAAAGTCCCCGAGACCGTCCAATCCAAAAGCGCGCCCCACAAACCGCGCCAATTCGGCGTGTTGTAAACGTAGCTGGCCTGTAACTGCTGGCGAGTATCGTAATCGGCGTTGCCATAATTGTAGGCGCGGAAGTTGTAAGGATCCTGCGGAGCCAGG
>JBAVUV010000050.1:0-2853 GCA_049696955.1 Candidatus Sulfotelmatobacter sp.
TCTCCGAAGAGATTGCCGAGAGCTATTTGCAGCGGCGACGTAGGAAGGGCATATCTTCGATAGGCTGCGAGTCCGGCGAGAAAATATCCCGGCCATCCGGGCAGAAGGAGTTCGCCGGCCGCAACCAGCGCGGCTATGGTTCCAATAAAAAATGCGGGAAGCTGCCATCTTTTGGGCCAGTCTCCTACAGCCCAAACGGCGAACCAGCAAAGAGGAAGAAGCACCATCTGAGGTTTTATCGTTGCGACCGCGAGCAATACGCCCGCACACGCCAAACGATTCTTGCTGACGCACCATGTGCCCGCAATCAGCAAGAAACCGACGACGAGTGCCAGTTGCTCGAAACGTAAGCCCTGTACGATCTGCGGACTGCTCAACGTAAACAGAGCGACTGCCATGACGGCTTCCCAGGAGCCTCGCCAATGGAGGATGGCGAAGCAAAGCAATACGCTGATGACCGTCAGTATGGCAAAAGCAAACTCGGCCCACGGCCGCACTACGTGCGCAAAGTCCGCGTACACAGTCGGAGCCAGCAGGAACACTACATACACGGGATAGGCAAAGCGCTGCTCGTTCGTGACAACGGCCGAAGGGTCACCATAGGTTTGGCTGATGGCGTGTCCATAGAAAACGCTCTGGATTTCGCGGCTTACCTCAGGTCCATAGGGATTCCGGTGGCGGAGTAGAAGTTCGCGAGTGCCCGCCCAGGGGGAATACAGGTCGCCCATCTGACTCTTGATCCCCTCGTGTACTTCGCCCCAGTGCTTGTCCCACGGTCCCAGGACTTTTATGGCATAAAGGAATGCGATGGCGGCCGCGAACAAACTCAACACAAGCAAGAATCGATTCTTATTCTGAAACTTCATACTGTTCCAGTTGCGGGGGCGAAGCGTCGGCATTCACCTTCCAAACGCGGCGATCTTTAAAGTAACGCAGTAATTCCTGATTAGTGTCTTCACCCATATCGCGCGCCCACACTATCTTGGCCGCATCGATATCGGCACGGTTGAAGACCCATTCGTGGTCGAAATTGTGGTTCGGACCATAGACCACGATCACCAACTGCCGGCCGGGAAGATGTTCCAGTCGCCGTTCTATCATCGTCCTTCCAGAATCATTTCTCGGCCATGCGGGCTCGATCTGGACATGAACAGCGACCGCCGTCAAGCGCAGAAAGATCATAGCGCATGCCAGCATCGGAATCGCGCGAACGATGGCTCTTCCCAAGGGACGGCCAGCAGGAGCCCAGTGCCAGATAATACGCATGCCTTGTGTCAGCACAAGGTACAGGGCACAGGTTGCCGGGGCGAAATAGTGTGGCATATTCCATGTCTCCACGGACAATGCCACAACCATAGCAGCGCATATCAGAACGGGCAGCCACATGCGGCGCTGCCGAATGACGCACGGGAGAGCCAACAGAGGGATTGTTAGCAGCGGGCCGAGAAAGAATTGCCAACAGAAAGTAAGTCTTTCCCCAAGGTTGTGCAGATAACTGTGGAACGTACGATTGGTCTCAAAAACTCTTAGTTCCCAACCGTAGAAGTCACGCATGACTTCGTGTCGATATCGGCTTTCGGGATGCGGGGTCTGCCAGAGCAACACAGGGGCAGCGCCGTAAGTGTCGGCCTCAACCTGGTAACCCATTCGAAAGGGGCTGCCGGTTACGCGATCGTAGTAATAGCCGGTGGCAATCGATGCGACCAGCAAGCAAACAAAGATTGGTACAACTACCCGCGGCAAAGACTGGCGGAACGGTGGCCGATTTCGATTCGAAAGCCAGACCAGCATCGCCAGAGCAATGGGTATAGAGAAGACCAATCCTTCATAAGGACGGCTGTTGGCCAAAATGATGAGGCCCAAACTCATCAGCAATGCATCGCGCACGCGTTGCTGTCTGCGAATACGCGGCCACGCGCCCAGCACAAGCGCACCTCCAAGTGCGACAATCGATGCCGACCAGTAACCATTCATCCAGTAGCTGAGAATACCGAGGCGGAGCGCGGCGAGCACCGCACCCAACAAGGCCCACGGCGGAGGCAGCCATGCTTGGAGCATCCAGCAAATCGCTGAGCACATGAGCGCGGTTGCGAGAAGTTGACCAATCCACGCGTTTCCCAGGATTTGCCCTACGGCGAGCACGAGGCCTTGCGCCGGCGGATACATCGACATATAGGTTGGCCGCTCGATAATGTGGAAACTTTCGAAATGGACCCACATCGGATGCGTTGGGTTCGTGAGTTTGCCGTGCGCGAAAGTATCGGCAGCGAGGAGATAGCTGAACTCGTCATGAGCAACCGGCTGCGGAATGCCGAGAATCGGTATGAGAGCAACGCGGATAGCGATGACGCTTAGCCCCACAACCAGAACACTGAGCCGGCGTCGTCGGGCCATTCGTGCGAATGCTCGCTCGATGGTGTAAAAGGCTGCAGGCTGATTGTTGCGGGAAGGACTTCGAGAAGAGAATAAAATCAATGCTCCTGCGGCCGCAACAAGCAGGAATTCAATCAACGTCAGCAAGTTGGGAGCGAGCCGCGAATAGAGGTTCTGCATCGTGACCGAGCCAGGCAATGCCCGTTCATTCCTGCGATAGCCAACCGAGCTTGCAGGATTCCAATCGCCTGCAGAAGTCGACTCGTTTGCTACGCCGGTTGTTTATCGACGGCCCTCTCGAACAATCCGTCGACGATCTGAATCATTTCATCGTCTACCACGCGGTTGCGCGAGATGGCCTCGCTCAGGGTGATCGAGACAATCTTATTCGAGCGTAGCGCGGCCATGCATCCGAACTCGCCGCGGTGCACCATGTCGATGGCGCCCAGGCCGTAGCGAGTGGCCAGCACACGGTCGAAT
>JBAVUV010000051.1:0-3366 GCA_049696955.1 Candidatus Sulfotelmatobacter sp.
ACCGCCGGCAATGGAACGAACATAATCCCCCATCATGTGCAGCCACGGATTGAATGGAGCATCCGGCAAGCCATAAACGGAAGGGCGATCGACCAGCAGATAGAAGGAATGCAATTCGGAATAAGTCTCAGTAGCGGCGTCGCCATAAAGGTACGCCTGCGGAACGCCGCGTTGATGAAGTTCCTCCACGCGTTTGCGGGCCTGCTCGCGCAGCTCGTCGACCGGGCCGAAGTGGATTGACTGGGTCGGACATGCCTTGGCGCAGGCCGGTTCCAGACCGTCGACCTGGCGGTCATAGCAGAGCGTGCATTTGTGCGAATGACCGCCCATGCTGCTGCGAGCGACGACGCCGAACGGGCAGGCCGCCACGCAAGACGAGCAGCCGTTGCAGATGTCCGCCTGAATGTAGACGTTCTGGAACTCATTCTGAATGATGGCGCCGGTCGGGCAAGCCTGATGGCAAGGGGCCGCGAGGCAATGCTTGCAATGGTCGCTCATCATCAGCCAGCGGTTGTAACTTGGCTCGGCCGGCACAATGTCAAGGGAAGCGAGAGAAGCATAAATACTGGCCACCTGCTCGGAGAATTGATCGATGAACTTTACATGGCGCCAGGTTGTCGCCGATAACTCCGTCGTGTTGTCGTAGCTATTGCCAGACCAGTTAAACCCATCCGAGGGCAACTGGTTCCACTGCTTGCACGCCACCTCGCAAGCTTTGCAGCCGATGCATACGGTCGTGTCCGTGAAAAAGCCGGTAGCCGGCTGGGGCTTCGGCGGTTCACCACGCCGGAACGGATAGATCAGGCGTTCCACCATATTCCCTAATCGGCTACGCGGCGGATCGCTGGCCTGGACCAACCCAGACAGTTCCTTTTCTCTACTTGCCATGTCCGATTCTCCCTTCTGGTTGGGAGCTGGCCGGCGTGTTCGGGATCGGATCGAGCGTGGGCCAGGGCGCTACGGGCACGGTGGGCTGCGGAGTGTGGCCCTCGATCCGCCCGGCCTGGACTTGGCAGGCAAATGCTTTGCTTTCATGCATGCTCACGTTCGGGTCAGCCAAGAGCGCAGTCAGGTCGTTGGCGTTGCCGCCGACGCTCTCCCCGGCGAAAGCCCAATGGAACGGGAGGCCGATCTGGTGGACCACGCGCCCCTCGACGGCAAAGGGCCGCAGCCGCCGCGTCACCATCGCACGGGCCTCGATTCGACCGCGCGCCGTTTGAATCGTCATCCACCCGCCGTGAGCAATACCGCGCTCGGCGGCCAGTTCGTAGCTCAGCTCGGCGAACATCTCCGGCTGCAATTCGTTAAGCCAGCTATTGAAGCGGCTCATCGGCCCACTCAGGTAATGCTCGGTGAGACGGAACGTCGTGGCCACTACAGGATATTCGCTCGTCGGCGTGTGGGCAATGTGGTTCAGCGGTCCCTCGAAAAAACGCACCGTCGGGTTGGTATCGTGTTTGGGATAGAGCAGGTTGCCCAGCGGCGACTCGACCGGCTCGTAATGTGTGGGAAGAGGGCCGTCCTTGATGCCTGGAGAATATAACCAGCCCAGTCCGTCGGCCTTTGTGATGAAGGGCTGTGTGCCGGCGATGGCGGCCATGCCCGTCGCGCCTCGAGGCGGTTGGTAATCGGGCGGCTTCTCCAGCTCGAAGTCCGGTTTGTCGGCTCCGACCCAGCGCCTCTTCTCGGAGTCCCACCAGATCAATTTCTTACGCTCCGACCAGGGCCGTCCGTCGGGGTCGGCCGAGGCGCGGTTGTACAGGACGCGGACATTGTTCGGCCACGCGAAGCCCCATTCCGGCTGGATTGGGTTATTCGTGACCTTGCGTTCTTTCGCGCGATTGCGGCCCGGCTCGGGGAAGACGCCGCTGTAGATCCAGCATCCGCATGCCGTCGTGCCGTCGTCCTTCAACTCCGAGTAGCTGCTCACAAGCCGAGGCCGCCCGGTGCGCGGGTCGGTTTCATCCAGCCGGTGACCGTTTATCTCCATGAGGACCTTCTCCAGGTCCGGTTCCCCTTCAATCCGGCTGAGCGTTCCATCGGGCAGACGCGGCTGCTCGTCGAAGTCGTAGTCCCAGGTGAGATTCAGCAGCCCCTGATCCCTGGGATCGGTCGACCCGGCGTAGAGCTGCTTGAGGCGTTTCCCCAGGTTGTAGTAAAACCAGGCGTCGGAACGGCAATCGCCGGACGGATCGACGGCTTTCTTGTGCCATTGGATCAGCCGCTGCGTGTTGGTTAAGCTGCCTTCCTTCTCCGGAGCGGCGGCCGCAGGGATGAAGAAGACCTCGGTCCCGATCTCGGAGGGCGGCGGCGCACTCGGGTCGTCCTTCCAGAAGAGTGCGCTTTCAGTCTCGAACCAGTCGAGGACCACCAGCCACTCGAGGTTGCGCAGGCCAGCACGGTGCAGACCGGCGTTGATTCCCCCGCCTGCGGGGTTCTGACCAGCCAGGAAGTAGCCCTTCACCCCACCCTTTGCCATGCGATCGAAGTAGGCCAGTTGCGAGTAGTCGCCATCCACGCGCGGCAGCCAGGAGAACCCGAAGTCGTTCTCCGGCGTTGCCGCGTCGCCGTACCAAGCCTTGAGCAGGCTGACAATGAATTTGCCAAAGTTCGCCCAGTAGCCGGTCGCCATCCCTCCATTCTTGATATAGCAACTCAAATCCTCGTGCTTGGGGTCGTGTGTAGCGGGTTGCGGCAGGTAGCCGGGCAGTGTGTCGTACAACGTCGAGAGGTCGGTCGAGCCCTGGATAGTAGAGTGGCCTCGCATGGCCATAATGCCGCCGCCAGGCCGGCCCACGTTGCCGAGCAACAATTGCAGGATGCCGGCAGTGCGTATGATCTGCACGCCGGTGGTGTGCTGCGTCCAGCCCAGCGCGTAGGCAATGCAGGTGGTGCGCTCGCGTCCGGAGTTGGCACAGAGCAATTCCGCGACGCGCACAAATTCTTCCGGCGTGCAGCCGCACACCTGGGAAACGACTTCGGGCGTGTAGCGGGCGAAGTGCCGGCGCAGAATCTGCATGATGCAACGCGGATGCTGCAAGGTCGGATCGCGCAGCGCGTTTGTCATGTCCTTGTAAGGCGAGGTATATGGTTCGCTGCTGCCTTCCATGCAGTGGCCAATACGGCCGTGCGGGTCTTTTGTCGCGCACTCCGCCCGAGGCGTATGCTTCGAACCATCCTGCTCCGCGTCGCCGTTCCTGGACTCCTCGTAGCCCCAATGGCCCTGCCTGGAATCATAGGAATCGTGCTGCTGGTCGAAACCGCTGAACAGCCCCGCTAGATCCTCGGTATCCCGGAAACCTTCCTCGATGATCGTCGAAGCATTGGTATAGGCCAGCACGTATTCATGAAACCAACGGTCGTTCG
>JBAVUV010000052.1:0-3524 GCA_049696955.1 Candidatus Sulfotelmatobacter sp.
TTTGAACTGGTTGAACGTTACGATGGTTACCGAATGTGAAATGCTGCGACATTCCAAAATTTCGCGGAGTCTCTCACCGCACCCGTGGACTCCCGCGTATTTGCAGCCTATTTTGAGAAAATCGCGAAGTCTAAGATCGCCATACCGCTGAATGCCACGTCGGCGGACTAGTTGGACATCGCGTTCAGTGCGGCGCAGGTATTGTAGTCCGGCACCGCAGTGATGGTGCCTGCGGGCTGAAGGCGCACTACTGTGTCTTCAACGGAGCAATAGGCGCGAGTACCGGTCATCGAGTTCAGAGGCGTGGCAGCCGCGAAGAATTCGTCGTTAACCAGGCTGCCCGCGCTAGCGGCGCCAACGCTGGTAAAGCTATAACCGCTTTTGCCGTTGCCGCCTCCGTTCGTCGCCAGGTTATTATCGAGTAGGCAAGCTCCAGCCACGACAGGAACGCAAGGCGATACACCTCCCAGCGCCGTCAGGGTCGCCGCGTAACCTACGGTTGGATAGGAACCAACATAGGCGATCTCGGCCGTACTGATCTGGCGAAGTGACTGCGCCGCTGAAGCATCGTTGGCCGACATCTTGGCGCGCATCAGATTGGGAATGGCTATGGCCGCAATGATCAGAATGATCGCTACAACGATGAGCAATTCAATGAGCGAGAAACCATTCTGCTTCCTCATCCGCCACTCCTTTCTCCAAAATCACCGTGCCCACAGCCCACAATGTCTGACGCTCTAGTCGCATTCGGAATACCAAAGTGGACCATTCGAGACTTTGGTGTTCGTTGCTGCAACTCCTCTGTTTCCAAGCCCGTGCTAATTAAACCGGTCCCTTGACCTTAGCCCACAGCAGATCAGCGCCGCTACACTGGCGAACTTGTCAAATTTTGTCAATCGCAACGCATTCTTTCGCCTATCCTGCGAACAGCCTAGACTCCAGGGAACCAGGGAAGACTTAAGCGACAGGCACTACCGGTGAACTTTCTCCACCGGTATCTCCCAAAGTCTGTTGGTTCATCGAAGACGGCTCGCGGGGTCATTGTAACGCTCCGGTCGGACAAACCCGTGGTTACCGAAGTTCGTAGGCGGGGGGTGTAAGAAGGTGGAGTCCGCAACCACTACAGCAAAAAAACAAAAGGGCAGCGAACTTGCGTTCGCTGCCCTCGGATCGAACCTTCTCTAACTACTGCAACGTTAGTTAGCCAAGGGGTTCGTGGTGTAGCACGCTGCGTTGGTCAACGCGGTAGTTCCGCCGGCCGACGGCACTGAACGAACCACGCCGTCCTCAACCGCGCAGTAGTAAGCGCTGCCGCTCGAGGCGCTCAGCGGGGTTCCGGTCGTGATGAACTGGGTCAGCGCATTGGCGCCCGCGGCGGCGGCGAAATTGTAACCGCTCTTGCCGGTGCCAGCCGGTGTGCCGTTCGTGGCCAGGTTGTTGTCGATCATGCAAGCGCCAGCCGGGGCAGGAGTACAGGGAGCCACTCCGCCCAGGGCAGAGAGTGCCGTGTAGCCAGTCGCCGGATAGGCCGCTTCATAACCAACTTCGCCGGTGACGATAGTGCGCTCGGAAGCAGCTGCCGATGAATTGTTGGCTGCCATCTTGGCGCGCATCAAGTTAGGAATCGCGATAGCTGCGATGATCAGGATGATTGCCACCACGATCAGCAGCTCAATCAGTGAGAAACCCTTCTGTTGTTTCCGCATCTCTATTTTCCCCTCTTCTTGGACTTTTATTCGATTTATGCTGGTCATGGAATGACGCAGTCGGACTAGATATTCGCACCTGCCATGCCAAACCCGCTAGTTACCTTGGTTCCTGAGGGCTCGTCGCAAGGGCTTCTTTTTCAACAGTACCCCGCACTTTAGTATCTACTCGAATTCTGACACATTAGGCTCTCCTGCCAAAACACGTCGAAAGCCTGACAATTCCTGTCATTGCGGGATAGGCGTCGCACCAACTTAGAACGTAGCTTTCCGCCGATCTTGCGCTGGGAGCGTGTACTCGTCCATTTTACTTGCCGTCGGGGTTAGACTCCAGTCGGTCCAGCGCTTTTCGTGCCCCCGTCTGATCGGGATGCAGCTGCAACTCAACCTTGTACTGCTCGATCGCGGCGGAGCGTTGTGAAGCCTGCTCCAGCGCACTTCCCAGCTCGTAGTGCAAGCCCTCGCCCGCTGGATCAAACTGCAAAGCTTTCTTGAGATAAGAGACTGCATCTTCCGGGCGGCGCTGCAGCAGCCGGATCTGGCCCAGTCCGAACCATGCCGTTGCCAGGGTCGGATCCAGCTGCAATGCAGCGTTGAACCAGCGTTCCGCCTGCGACAAATCGCCAGCCTGCTGGTAGCAGAAGCCGGCGAAATCCGCGGCCCGCCATCCCGGCTTCAACTCGTAGGATCGAACAAAATAAGGTGCAGCATCGGCGAATTTGCCGCGGGCACTGAGAGCGGATCCGTAATTCAATTCTGCCCACTCATTGCTTGGAGCGCGAGCGGCCGCGCGTGAAAATAAACTGACGTCGTTCGCCCAATATTGTGATTGGATGGCGCTGGCGAAAGCCAGAATCACCACAATACACGCCGCCAGCGGCCGCACCAGATTCTGCTCCGGCCATCTCTTTCTCATTCCGGAGTAGGCGAATCCCATTAACAGGCCGACGCCCAGCATGCTCATGTATAGGTAACGGTCGTGGATGAAATCATCTTCATTCATCCAGCGCAGATTGAGAGTTGGAAGTATAGGTAAGACCAGCCACGCGAAAGCCACCCACAAGCGGGAATCTCGTCGCGCCGCCATGATGGCAAGCGCAATCAGCGTGGCAAGAATCAGCGCGGATAGGAGAAATCCAGACGTAGCCGGCGAATCGATCAGCCGCAGATCGTATTGCGGACTCAGGCCTCGCGGATAAATTACGCGGTACAAATTAAAAAGGATGATTTTGGGCGCGCTTAGTAAAACGGTGCTCCATGGAACCGGAGAGGAAATAGCCGCAGCGCCAAGCACCCAGGAGCGAAGAGCCAGCCAGAAAACGCTGACGATTCCGTAGGTGGAGATCACAGGCAAAGCGGAACCGGCCACACCACTCGGCCGATTGCGGGGCACCAACCACAGGTCAATCAGGATAATTCCCGGCAACACGATGCTTACCTCTTTAGCGAATAGCGCCAGCAGGAATAGAAACCCGGCCAGTATCCACCAAATCCCCCGGTTCTGCTGCTTAGTCATTGCTCGGCGGTAGATCAGGAAACTGCCGAAGCACAGACCCGCAGCTAAAGGATCATTCACACCGGAGATCCAGGAAACCGACTCCGCTTGAAGCGGATGAAGCCCAAAGATGGCGGCGGCAAACAGAGCCGCGCCCGCGTCTCTCAATACCGAGCGGGCCACAAAGAATGCCAGTGCCGTGGCTGCAACGTGGGCCAGAACAGTGGTGACGTGAAACCAGTGAGGATTGAGTCCGAAGAATGTTTTGTTCAGCAGAAACCATAGCGTCAGCAAGGGCCGGTAGAACCGGCTCTGCACCGCGT
>JBAVUV010000053.1:0-3060 GCA_049696955.1 Candidatus Sulfotelmatobacter sp.
CGCCATCGATATCGGGTCCCGCCTGGAGGCCGCCGGGTTTGATGTGATTCTCGATGACCGCGATGAACGTCCCGGAGTGAAGTTCAAGGATGCCGATTTGGTCGGTATCCCCTTTAGAATCACGGTCGGGAAGAAGGTTACCGAAGGTACTGTGGAAGTGGTTCTACGCTCGACTCGCGAAGTGCGCGATGTTACGATCGCGTCGGTAGTGGAACATTTTCAAGGAGTGCTGCCCCGGAGCTGAGTTTGCGCCGGATGCGGCGCAATTTCAGATTATGGGAATCATCAAAGCCTGTGTGGGATTTCTCGCGATTGCGGCCGTATTCGTCGGCGTGTTCCAGGTTGCTCCCCCTATCATGTCCAACTATAACTTTCAGGACGATCTCCGGACCATTGCAATGATGGATGGCGCTAGTGCGCAGAAGACAGATGATGACATTCGCGCTGATGTGCTTCGCAAGGCCAAAGAGCATGACCTCCCGATTGAAGAAAAGCAAGTCACGGTCCAGCGCATCAACACCCCTGGACTGGCTGCGGTGTACGTTGCCGCCGACTACTCGGTAACGATCAGCCTGCCCGGCTATTCCTTTGATATGCACTTCACTCCGTCGAGTGGAAACAAGGGCTTCTAGCCCGTCTGACCGCCGCGATCTGAAGTGATCCCGCTAAAAATCCTCTACACTGCATCCCGGTCACTAGTGTCTTCGCGCCCGCCGCTTTCACCATCGCCGGGCTGAACGGACGAGTAAAACAGTGACATTCGTAACGTTGCCATGACGTTACCTTCCTCCTAAGATCGCCAATAGTGAGAATCTTCTGAGAGTTTGTGCCGCATAGCGGGCGCAACGAAGTTTCTAATGTTCAACTCAATTCCAGATTGGGAATGCTTCCGAAACTGCAAGGGCAGAGTGAGGCTGAAGTGGAGGCGGTGTTATGACGATGCGAGTGCGAGCGAGTTTAATGCTGATCACAGCCGCAGTAATAATGTCTCTCGCGGGTTGCGATCACTACAATTGCGCCAACGGCCCCGTTCTAGGCGGGGGGTGTACGGCCACCACTCCTGGGATCAGCGGGAGCGGCGGCAGCAGTGGCGCCCCTGCCGCCGCGTTTGATTTCTTTGTGAACGGTGGAGACTTGGATGCAGCCAGCTTGGACACATCGGGCAATTTCAATCTGATTCCTAATTTCGTAAGTCCGCAGCAGGCCACGTTGAATTTCAACGGCATGCTGATCGTCCAAGAGCAATGGCTGTATGAGGATCTGATCACAGAGATTGGGGCGTACTCAATCAATGCCCAGACTGGAGCTTTGACTGCCATTACCGGCAGTCCCTTCCCATCGGGCAATACTGAATCTTCCTGTCGTATTTCAGATCCCGCCGGAAAATTTTTATTTATGTGCGGAGCAAATGACAACCAGGTTACGGTCTTTGCGATCAACCAAAGCAATGGATCGTTAACTACCGTAGGCTCGTTTTCCACCGGGTTCGATGCAGTGCAGGCTACCACGGACGGTCTGGGAAGGTTTCTTTATGTGACCGCAGGTAACCTCGGTGGCGAGGTGGCCATATTTTCGATCGGTGCAACGGGGTCGCTTACGCCTGTTGCAGGAAGCCCGTTCTCCATCTCTATCGCGCAACTCGAAGGAGAGCCCACCGGCAACTTCTTGTTAGGAGTAACCGGCAATGGGGCAAACAACGGCTTTACCAGTGACGACAACATTTACGTCTTCTCGATTAGTCAATCTACGGGAGTACTTACGCCAGTGGCGGGCTCGCCCTTTCCCACGACGTTTACTCCGGGCTCCCTGGTGGTTCATCCAAGCGGATCTTTTGTTTATACATTCAACGAAACGGTCCTGACCACCTCCCCCATGGAAGGCTTCCAGTTCAATACGACTACTGGCGCTGTGACTCCACTGGCGAGTTCACCTTTCACCGCCCTGACAGTGACAACCGGAATGTTCGATCAGAGTGGAGCCTATCTTTTCATGCATCCTGATACCACTCTGACTGTGGCAAGTGTTGACACCACCACAGGAGCCTTGACCAGCATTGCGGCGCCGATAACGAACGTCGGTCTTCCTGGGGCCTGGGCTGTGACGGATCCCAACTAGTGGAACTGCGCCCTCCGGATTTGTGAGCAGTAGATCATTTTTTCGAACGAGGTGTTGATAGCCTTGAGACCCGGTTCAGCTACGGGTCTCTTTTTGTCTGCGCAAGGAGCGGTACAATTAAGACGTCCTCCTGCGGCTTTAACCTCTCTGGCCCTCGGCAGGGGGATCAGTTTGGACGAAAAGCGCTGATCAAACCTTTTCGTGCGTCCCTTCGTCTGACGAGCAGGGAGTTTTTTCGGTGGGCGTAAGAGTCTAAATAGTGGCTATCAAAATTAAGATCCCGAAAAGCGAAGAGAAGCGCGGCAAAACAATACCCGGTCTCCCGCGCGATCCCGTGGTGCGTGCAGCGTTGATCGTATTCTTAGTGGCGGCGATCGCGTTGGGCGGTTCTTTTTCCTATTTCTATATCAAATACGACCGGATTATCGCGCAACGCTTCCGGTCGCCGGTGTTCACCAACTCCGCGAAAATCTACGCTCTCCCGCGAACCGTTCATGATGGCGACGAGACCAGCGCCAAAGAGATTGCTACGGATCTCCGGCGAGCCGGCTATACCGACAAGGAGGGCGAGTCGCCGCTGGGAAGCTTTCGCCTAATCAGTGGCGGCATCGAGATTACTCCGGGGCCGGAGTCCTACCACAGCGCGGAAGCGGCCCGTATCGCCATTCACGATGGACAGGTGGAGCGCATCACCAGCCAGGGCGCCGATCTCTCTGCCTACGAACTGGAACCACAGCTGGTGACGGCCTTATTCGATGCTGGACAAAGGTCCAAACGCGAAGTTGTGAAATACAACGACATTCCCAAGGTGATGGTAGACGCGGTGCTGGCCATCGAAGACCGCCGTTTTTTCGAGCACGGCGGAGTGAATTTCATTCGCATGTTCGAAGCCATGTGGATCGATCTGACCCGGCAACGTCACGAGCAGGGCGGATCGACCATCAC
>JBAVUV010000054.1:0-1646 GCA_049696955.1 Candidatus Sulfotelmatobacter sp.
GCCCCAATATTACGACTGCGGACGCGCACAGAATCACAATCACCGGCGATGTCTTGTCTTTGTAGTAGTAATCGGTTACCGCTCGTCCGATGCGGGATTTGGATAGCGTTATGTCCCGGAAGTCCGAAATCATTCGAAGTACATAAACGCGAGGAGAACTCTTTGCAATACTGACCGAAGCAAGGTCAAGATCGTTCCTGTAACGGATTAGAACGCTGCGGGACTGCTCAGCCGGGATAGCTACCCTAAGCCGAAGAGATCCATCCTCGAATTCAAAGGGCACCGGCCGGCCCTCGACACTCACGGCGGCTATCGCAGAAGAATCGGATTCGGGCTTCTGGATATAAAAAACTGAATTTCGTCCCGTGGTGTTATCCAGATCCAGGCTGCTGGAAAATGCGAGCACATCATAGTTCGCGTCGTCCCTCAACCGAACCTGATAGAAGTGCTTCACCATGTCCCCCAGACTGCGCCAACGGGTATCCGGTTCAATTCGATTGACGTCGTCTGCTACTCGGTCAAATGCGCCGATGCCGTTGGCAAACAGGTCCTGGTGACCGTAGAAGAAGATGGGATTGTCGAGGAATTCGTTGATCGCAATGAAGCCAGCAGGGTTCGGCATTGCCGCACCAAAGCGGGCAACGCTGGGAAAATCTCCGAAGGACAATGTGACTGGCCGCAAGCTAAAAAGTGGGGACGCCGGCCGCGTACGGTCCATGGGAACACTTAAAGAGTTGACGGTGGCGTCAAAATTGTAAGTCTTCAGCTGTTCCAGAATTCGTTCCGAACCAATATTGTGAGGAAAAACAAAGACCTTGTCGTAAGGAATTCCGGTCAGCGCCTGAAATTTATCCATCCTTGCCAGGGACTGTCTCAGAGCAGCGATCTGCAAACTGAGAGACTTGCTTTCATAGTCATCGAATTCCTTGTGATCGTGGTTATCCCCGTGAACGCAGATCGAAAACCTTTCTGGATGACTGCGAAAAAGTGCAACAACTGACGCTTCGCTGCGATCGTAATTCCACGGTATAAAAGCAATCGTTGTATGAAAGTTGTGCCGTTCCATCTCCGTGAGCAAATCTTTGTAATCTAAGTGACCATAAGGCTCACGCAGCCACGGATCATCGATCGTAAGGTTGGAGTCATGATGTACGGCGTGCCAGCCTCGATCGCCCGCGCAGTATTTTGCAAACATCATCACCGGAGCAACTTCTCCAAATACGGCTTCTGTATTTTCCGCGCTCCGTTCGGCCTCGCTATCTAGCGAACGCTTTTTGCACAACAGGAATATTTGTTGCTGGTTCACTTCGACTTCCAGAAACACCGGAGCGACTTGTGTGCCGTTATGCAAAGACACAATCGCTTTAGCTCTGCCGGAGTTTGCCTCGGCAAAATAGAACGCATCGTCACCGGGGGATGGGATTTCAAGTCCGGTTAGCTGATCGGTTACACCCGCAAGATTCCCCACTAAATAGTGAAGCTGCCGGGCAGTGGAGAGCGTTTGAACACTAGCTACCAGGCCGCCTGTCCAAGCCTTGAGCAGAGCTGGGTTCGTCTCTGGTGTGATCCCTAGGACGAGCAGCGGTACTTTACTTCCACCCGTTCGATGCAGGGCGCGCAGTAGTGCTTCTTGATTCAGATTAGCC
>JBAVUV010000055.1:0-2732 GCA_049696955.1 Candidatus Sulfotelmatobacter sp.
GCTTTTGACAACGCACCAGCCTTCATCGGATCCAAAAGACGCTCTTTGGCGGCTGGATCCTTCCAGATTTGCTTCGGTGCCGTTGGTCGTGAAGCGGGTCATCAAAGTGGAAGACTTTTATGTGGTGCTTCAGGTAACGGCGTTTCACTTCACGCCCCCGGATTCGCCATACCTGGATTCAATGACGGTTGCCGTGGAGTTAACAAATACTGATCCGAAGACCGCCGAAAGTATCCAGAAGTAGCTTTGCCAGCTTACACTGGCGTGAAGCGAACCCGGGTAAATTTCATCTAAAGAACGCCCATGGCAATTGCCGGACAATTTGCAATCGACGACCAAACGCAGTCAATCCCTGCAACTATGCTGGCCGCGGTTTACCGCGGATTGAACGATGTCCGCCTGGAAACCGTTCCCGTTCCACAGATCGGCGCTGGAGAATTGCTGCTTCGCGTTCATACTTGCGGGGTTTGCGGCACGGATCTGAAAAAGATCGCCACTGGTTCGCATTCTGCTCCCCGAATCTTCGGCCACGAAACGTCCGGCGTGGTCGCCGCCGTGGGCGCCGGCGTTTCCCGCTTTACTCCGGGCGATCGCGTCGTCGTTTTCCACCACATTCCTTGCCGGCAGTGTTACTACTGCCGCCATCAGACGTTCGCTCAGTGCTCCACTTACAAAAAAGTTGGCTGCACCGCCGGTTTTGAGCCTTCCGGCGGAGGATTCGCCGAGTACGTCCGCGTGATGGATTGGATCGTCGACCAGGGCACGGTGAAAATCCCGGAAGGCATTTCCTTCGAGCAAGCCTGTTTTGTCGAGCCGGTCAATACCTGCATGAAGGGAATCGACGCACTCCGACTGCAACCCGGCGAGACCGTGCTCGTGATCGGCCAAGGCCCTATCGGGATCATACTGAGCGTACTGG
This sequence comes from Candidatus Sulfotelmatobacter sp., assembly GCA_049696955.1. Classification (GTDB taxonomy): domain Bacteria; phylum Acidobacteriota; class Terriglobia; order Terriglobales; family Acidobacteriaceae; genus Sulfotelmatobacter. The sequence continues at coordinate 920 of JBAVUV010000055.1, forward strand.
CGCGGAAGGCGGGGGCCACCGTTATCACTTCCGATTTGTATGCCGAGAGGCTTAGAATATCTAAAAGCCTTGGATTTGAACTTGCAATCGACGCCTCCCAGCAGGACGCGGGGCACTATGTACGCCAGCAGACAGAGGGACGAGGGGCCGACGCTGTAATCTTAGCTGTGGGCGCAAATGCTTTAGTTCGTCCGGCGATGGATGCGGCCCGTCCCGGAGGGCGAGTGTTGTTGTTCGCGCAGACACAGCGCGGCGAGGTCATTATCGACCCGGCCGCGATTTGTGTGGATGAGAAGGCGTTGCTCGGGTCTTACAGTGCATCAGTAGACTTGCAGGAGAATTCAGTTCGCTTTGTGATGAGCCGGGAAATGGATTTGGAGCGTTTAGTCAGCCACCGGTTCTCGCTGCAGGATAGTGTGCGAGCGTTGGAACTCGCGGCTCATCCGCAGCCAGCATCGATGAAAATCGTGATTCAGCCCGGTTCTGCGTGGAAACGTGAAGACTGGGAAGGAAGCAATAAGTGAACGGAAAAATGACGGCCGCCGTCTTGTACGGCAAAGAAGATTTAAAGATCGAAAGAGTGCCCATCCCCCGCGTTGAAAAGGGAGAAGTCCTCGTCAAAGTGCAGGTCGCTCTCACTTGCGGCACCGACCTCAAGGTCTACCAGCGGGGCTACCACGCCCGCATGATCGTCCCTCCCGCTTTGTTCGGTCACGAGCTGGCCGGAGTTATCGAAGAAGTGGGCGAGGGCGTGCACAGTTTCAAGAAGGGCATGAAGGTTGTCGCCCTGAATTCCGCGCCCTGCCAGATGTGCTTTTATTGCTCGAAGCACCAGGAAAATCTCTGCGAGGACCTGCTCTTCAACAACGGAGCCTACGCCGAATATATCCGGGTTCCACGCCGCATCGTCGAAGCCAACATGCTGGTAATCCCACCCAACGTCAGCTTCGAGGACGCAGCCATGACCGAACCCCTGGCCTGTGTTCTGCGTGGCCTGCATGAAACTGGAGTCGAGATCGGCGATACCGTCACCATTATTGGGGGCGGCCCTATCGGCTTGATGTTCGTCCAGGTTGCCCGCGCCATAGGCTGCAACGTAATTTCCGTCGTCAAGCGCGACGAACAAGTCGTCGCCGCCAAACACATGGGTGCCCACGAAATCGTTCAGACCACCAAAGTTCCCAATGTTATTGAAGCCGTGCGTGCTCTCACGCCGCAGAAGCGTGGCTGTGATGTAGTCATCGAGGCCGTAGGCCGACCCGAAGCCTGGGAGTGGGCCGTCGAGATGGTTCGCAAAGGCGGCACGGTAAACTTTTTCGGCGGATGCGCCAGCGGATCCAAAGTGCAACTCGATACCAACCGTCTGCACTATTCCGAGATCACGCTGAAAGCTACATTTCATCACACGCCGGAAACGGTGCGCCGCGCTTTCGGACTGATCGCGGCCAAGAAAATTCGCCCCACGGACTACATCACCGGCGAAGCTCCGCTCTCCAGTTTGCAAAAAGTGCTGCGCCACATGCTAAACCGCGGAGGCGACATCAAAACCGCCATCATTCCCGGCCATTGATTGAGCGTGCTTGAACAAAACAGGCTCGTCATCCTGAGCGCAGCAGATCGGGAAGGGCACGAGTTTACTCGTGCCGTGATAGATGTAAAATCCATGCGGCTTTAGCCGCTGAGGTAAAATCTCGACTCCAGCGAAAATTCCTTCAATGATTCCCGCTACTACCACCGATCCTCGCTCTGCAGCAGCACAGCCTGACACAAACGGCTGGTCCCGCCTGCCGGCCGCATACGCCATCCCCGCCTC